>JAYTTC010000841.1:0-2966 GCA_043745255.1 Verrucomicrobiales bacterium | reverse complement strand
GAATTTCCAAAACAGGAACGCGGACCGGGGTTCGTGGAACTGTTCGGCAGTTGACTCACAAACTGAGTTAGAGACTAATTCCGCGATCGCAGCGAATGAATCGATCTGTCATCCCTCTTCTGGAATGGAGCCATCAGGAGTTACTGAGCCGGCTGAGTCAGGTGGCCCCACACGAGTGGGTCTGCCATATTCATTCCGGCCAGCAAAGCGACGGCACCACCTATCTGGAGTCCACTTTCTCCACGCTGATCCTCCACGCCGACCGACCGTGGAAAGTCACGGCAGCCCGCAGGCGACTTGACTCCAGCACTCCCGCCGATCCATTGGTTGAGGCGAGTGAGTCCTATCTGCTGGGCGTTCAAAGATTGGCCCCTCTCGCCAACCCGGCGACGGTGCTCGACGGAGCGGCAGCCATGCGCGCCTTCCACATCCTGAGGACTCTTTTGAAACAGACACTGATGAGCGAGGCCGTCTCCTCTGAACTGTGCTTCGAAGATCTGAGCGCCCAACCCGTGCCCGTGGCAGCCGGCACCTGCCCCGGCTATCAGGAACTGCTCTATGCCATCGACAATCTCCCACCCTCGCGCTGGAAAATTAATTTCGTTCAGCATGGAGGAGGTCCGATCGACTTCTGCGAACGTCGGCTCTCTGCCGAGTTGGAGTCACTGAAGCTTTCGATTGGGGAAAACATGCTCGCGCGGGTGGATGCTCCCACCGCCGCGGCCGCGGGAATCCACCGTTACCACCTCGAGGTCCGACACCACGACGGCAGTCGAGTCACCCACCCGCTGACCCCGTCGGAGGTCGAGCAACTCTATGCCGCCACCAACCAACGAATCACGCGTTCGTTACCTCGCCGGCGCGCGTAGGGGAGGAGCCGACGCTCAGGGATCGATCGTGAAGAGACTCCTGCTATCTCCGCTGCAGAAAAGCCACCACGTCTCGCAATTCCTGCAAGGTCATCACTGCTTCAAGCCCCTCGGGCATGAGCGACTTCCCAGTAAACTCCAGCTTCTGGATCTGAGTCCTTGGAATAGCCCGTTTGATTCCTTGCGCCTGCAGAAGAACGACTGACTCGGCGTTCTCGGAGTCCATCACTCCGGTCAGGAATTCCCCATCCCTTGTCTCGCAGGAGACGCTGATGAAGGCCGGGTTCACGGCCATGTTGGGATCGAGAATATTGGAGACAAGATCCTCAACGCTGCGATGCGATAGATCGCTGAGATTCGGGCCGACCCGATTCCCCAGCTCCCCCGACTGATGGCAGCCCGCGCAGAGGCGAAGGAAGACTTCACGCCCCTTCGAGGCTTCGCCGTGGGTCGGAATCTTGGGCAGCCATTCCTCCACCAACTGCTTGCGATTGCTGTATTCCTCATCGCTAAAAAACTTCGCCGCACGCGACTGGTTCGCTGGCGTGGATTGACGCAACAGATGGCGTCGTTGCTCTAAATCCAGGTTGAGCTCGCCTACCTGGATCGCGCCCTGTTCGATCGCATCCAGCAACGGACCCTGCCACGCGCGGCGCGAGGTGAGAGCGTTGATCACCTCGGGTCGCAAGGCGGGCGTAAGCCCACGCCATCGTTTCAACAAACCTGAGGCCACTTCGGGCTCCGTCTGGTATCGCAGCACGCCCAAGACGGCGCGTTGAATGTCAGCGGACTCGTGACTCTGGAGTAAAGGCAGGAGGGCGTTTTGAGCGAACGTCGAGCCTGCCAGCTGGAGCAGGCCGATCTGCGCGCACCGCACGGCCAAGGTTTGCGCGGGGTCGGCCGCCAGCGTTGCCGCGTCAATCAAAGCGACACGCAGAAGTTCGCTCTCGGGCAATTGAATCGCACGGGACACCTGCCACGCCGCTTTCCGAACTTCAACGGGAGCCTTGGCAACCAGCGCCTCCAACGCGACCCGGATCGGCTCATGAGCGGCCAGCGAGTTAGAATTCCCAGCGAAGCCGTCGCGCAGTCCCTGCAGCAAGGCTTCCTGTGTCAGCGCACTAAACTCCGGAGAGGCAAGACGAGACAGCACTTGCGCCAGCGTTACGGCGTCCTCGCCCTCAAGTTGACGAGCTGAGACATAGGCCATCCGAGGGTCAAGGCGGCCTGAAATCGAACCCGGGGATGCGGATCGTCCGCTGCCGCGAGGAGTGCTGAACGCAGCTCGCCGCTTGGGGTATTAAACCTCTCGGCGAGAAGCAGACCGTTCTCGCGCAGGCCAGGGAGTTTTGAACGGAGCAGCTCGAGCGCGTCTGAAGGTTGAAGCCGATCCAGACCCGCGAGGGTCCACGCGGCGTGGAGCCGTCCAAGGCCGGACATCGGATCCCGAACCAATGCCCTCAGCTGCCGCTCCGAACTTTGTGCATGGTGTTCAACCAGCAGTCTCTGGGCAGTGATCCGCCACCAAGGATTCGGATGCACGAGATACTTCACCCAATCCGAAGCGCTCTGACGTCCGAGTGCGACTCTTGGGACCGGTAGCCCCCCCCCTTCGGAGTGATACGATAGATCCGGCCGCGATCTGATCCGGCGCGAAGATCGACCGCTGCGGAGGGATTCTTAGGACTAAAGACCTTGCCGCCATTTCCACCATTGGCTCCGTGAATACGGTTATCGAGTCCGTAGCGGAGTCCGTTGAGATTGCTGTCGGTAACCCCGAGCTTGAAGCCGCGGAGCACCACTTCCCTAACATCGGCTCGTCCGTCGCCATCGGTGTCCTCGAGAAGTCGAATGGTACCCCCGGGCCGATGCTCGGTCCCGAGTCCGAGGGGATAGTCGCGCATCTCGATGACATAACAGCGTCCAAACTCATCGAAAGAGAGACCGACCGGATCAACCACCTGGGGTTCTGAGGCGAACAGCGTCATTTCCAGCGAGGGATGGAGCTCGAAACCGGGCGGGCTCGCAGGGTCCAGGGCCGCGGCGCTCAGTGGAGCCGGCCCTAACAGGAGGAACGAGGAGAGCACAGAGCAGGAC
>JAYTTC010000840.1:0-11014 GCA_043745255.1 Verrucomicrobiales bacterium | reverse complement strand
GAACGGGCAATTCTAGAAGTGTCGCAACAGCCTTCCTGTTCCTGAACTCTCACTCGGGCTCACGGCGATCGAATCAAATGAAACAAGTGGTGATTCTTGCGGGCGGCTTGGGCACGCGACTCCGCGCGCGGCTCGGGGATCTTCCCAAACCGATGATCCCGATTTGCGGACGCCCACTGTTGGAGCATCAGATCGAACTAGCCAAACGACATGGATTCGACCAGATCACACTCTTCGTCTGCTACCGTCCGGATCTGATCGAACAGCAGCTTGGCGACGGAAGTCGCTATGGGGTGACGCTCCGCTATGTGCATGAACAAGAGCCGCTGGGCACGGCGGGCGCCGTGCTATCGGGATGGGAGGAGCTAGACGAGGAGTTTGTAGTGATGTACGGCGACACGCTGGTGAACCTCGACCTCACGCGTTTGGCGCGAACGCATCGCGAGCAGGGGGCGGATATCACTCTGGTGCTCCATCCAAACAACCATCCCTTCGACTCCGACTTAGTGGAGTGCGATGATAAAGGGTGGGTCACCGCTTTTCACAATCGCCCGCATCCCCCCGGGCGTTGGTTTCAAAACCTCGTCAATGCCGGGCTCTATGTCATGAACCGATCGGTCTTGGAGCCCTTTCGCTCCCGGGTTCAATCCGGAGCCAGGAGTGGCTTGATCGACTTTGGAAAAGATCTCTTTCCGGCCATGCTCCAACAGCAGCGTCGTCTGCTGGGCTACAACACACCGGAGTACATCAAGGACATCGGGACCCCCGAGCGATACGACAAGGTTTGTGGAGAAGTGGCGTCTGGAGTGGTGGCCCGCAGTTCTTTCTCCAATCCCGCTCCCGCTGTGTTTCTCGATCGCGACGGGACGTTGAATCGCGAGGCAGATGGCCTCCGATCGGTCGATCAGCTCGAGCTCCTTCCAGGCGTTGCCGAGGCAGTGCAGACCCTGAATCATTGCGGGCTTCGGGTGGTGGTGGTGACCAATCAACCGGTGATCGCCAAGGGATATGTCACCGAAGCCGAGCTTCAGAATATCCACAACAAACTCGAAAGCCTGCTCGGGATGGAACACGCGTATGTGGATCGAATCTACCATTGTCCGCATCATCCTGACGGAGGGTTTCCAGGCGAGCGACCTGAGCTCAAGATCGAGTGCGAGTGCCGCAAGCCTATGCCAGGAATGCTGCTCCGCGCGGCGCGCGAGTTGAACTTGGATCTCAGCCGATCCTGGATGGTGGGCGACACCACCGTGGACATGCAGTGCGCCCGGAACGCAGGAGTAAAGGCGGTGTTGGTGCGCACCGGACATGGCGGACGCGACGGGAAATTCCACGTGCAACCTGACTTCTCGTTTGACACGCTAATCGAGGCGGCGCCGTTTATTGTTCAACAAGAAGCGATGTCCTCCACATCCAAGTCATGATCATTAGTCGAACACCCTTGCGGATGAGCTTTGTCGGTGGAGGAAGCGATCTCCCGATCTTCTACCGTCGTTTTGGCGGTGCAGTGGTCTCGACCGCGATCAACAAGTACGTCTACCTGACGGTGAATCCGAAGTTTGACCACCGCATTCGTGTAAGCTACTCGCGCACCGAGGAAGCGCGGACGGTCGAGAAGATCCGACATCCGTTGGTGCGGGAAGCTTTGAAGCGGGTCGGGGTGACAGGTGGGGTGGAGATCACATCGGTGGCCGATATCCCTGCCAAAGGAACTGGGCTGGGCTCCTCGAGTTCTTTCACCGTCGGCTTGCTGAACGCACTTCATGCGCACACGGAACGTCACGCCTCGGCTGAGCAACTGGCCCGGGAGTGCTGCGAGATCGAGATGGTTCGCTGTCGCGAGCCGATCGGAAAACAGGACCAGTACGCTGCAGCCTATGGGGGCTTGAATTACATCCGATTCAATTCCGACGACTCGGTGCTCGTCGAGCCGATCATCTGTCGTCGCGAAACCTTACAGCGGTTGCAGGAGAATATCTTGGTGTTCTACACCGGCATGACTCGGAGCGCTTCCAAGATCCTCCAGGATCAGGGTGCCGGGGTCAGCCGGAGCAAGACCAAGCAGAAGGCATTGCTGCGAATGGTGGAGCTGGCGGAGCAGCTCAAGAGGGAGCTTCAGCAAAATCATCTCCCGGCGTTTGGCGAGATCATCCACGAGAACTGGGAGTTGAAACGGAAGCTAAGCGACTCGATTTCCAATCCCGCGATCGATGCCTGGTATCAGAAGGCGCGCAAAGCCGGCGCGGTGGGCGGAAAGCTGCTCGGTGCGGGGAGTGGGGGTTTTCTGATGTTTTACGCGCCTCGCGAGAAGCATGAAGCCATCACTCGGGCGCTCGCGGAGCTTCGGCCGATGACGTTTCAGTTTGAACCCCAGGGAAGCAAAATCATTTTCGTCCACCCGTGATCCGCGATCTTCCGGCTCCTTAACGCCGACCGCGAGGTCCGTGTGTCGGACGCGGAGGGCTCAGAAGCCTCCCGGTGATTTTCTTAAGCGATGACACTACGCCTCCCAGCCAGCTGCGACGGGCCCGGGCTCCGTCCCACTCGTAGACAGCGCAGTGATTGTGACAGACAGGACAAAGATGATGTCTCACTCCGCCGATCACCCCGATGCCGGTCACGCATGCTCCGCAGAAAAGTTTGTGGCAGTGGCCGCATTTCATGCCAGCTGCAAGTGTGGGATGATTGTAGCAACAGGGAGCGCCGTTGGGCAGTGTGGTCAAATGCTCCAGTGGATGTGGGGTCACGTCTGGGACCACGACCTGCTGGGCCTCTCGATCGAGGATCAGCGCCAGTCGACCTATATGCAGCACCTGTCCGGTCATCAATTCCGCTTTGCGAATCGGCTCGCCGTTGATGAAGGTTCCGTTGGTGGACCCGAGATCGGTGACCAAGACCATCAGCGGGTCCACGGTAATTTCGCAGTGTTCTTGGGAAACGGAGGGATGGTCCAGGCAGAGGGCAGAATGTCTGCTGCGACCGATCCGGTGTTTTCCGGCGGGCAGCTCGTAAACGGTTAGCCCCTCCTCTTGTAAAATCAACTTGATCATAACCTGGTTCCCTAAACGATGAGACTGGAGTGTATGACGAGTCTAGCGAATGTCCAGTTCAGTCTCGAGACCGGCTCCGGCATACTCCTGAAGGGTGCCGTATGAAATGTATTGAGGGACGGTTTTTTTCTTCTGATGGCGGCACGTTTCCGGTTTGCTAGTGCGGTAAAGTCTGGATCGACATGAATAACTTTCTAAACCAGCCACCTCCCACTGAGCTGCATGGGCGACTGGCATACACAGTCGGAGAATTTGTTCCTGCGGCGCTGGTTCGCGCGAAGTCGGTCCTGAATATCGGGTGTGGTTACGGTTGGTTCGAGCTCTGGGCCTCCCAAAACGGAGCGACTCGAATGTCGGCCATCGATGTGACGGATAGTGATCTCGATACCGCTCGCCAATTCATCCAGGATTCTAGAGTGGAGTTCAAGGTAGGGTCCGCAATTGAGATTCCCTATCCCGATCAATCATTCCACACGGTGGTTTCGTGGGAGGTCATCGAGCACATTCCTCGCAAGACCGAGCCGAAGATGTTTTCCGAGGTGGCACGCGTGTTGAAGCCGGGGGGGCAGTTCCTGCTCTCCACCCCCAACCGTCATTGGCTGTCCATCTTGCTCGATCCAACGGTGCTGATGATCGATCATCGTCACTACTCGTTGGAGTTTCTCGAGAGCATCGGCCGCGTTCAGGGCTTCAAGCTCGTGAGACATGAGGTGAAGTGCGGCTGGCTCGAGGCGCTCGATATGTGGAATTTGTACGTCTCCAAGTGGATTTTTCGACGGGACCGATTCTTCAAGGATCGCAGTCTGCGCATGACCGACTACGACTACAGCCGTCCGCGCGGATTCAACACGCTTTTCCTGCAGTTCGAGAAGATGTCTTGATCGGAGGTGTAAGTCCCTTCACGAAGACGGCGCGGGTGTTTTCCCAGGAGTTGACCCGACGAAATTCCGCGAGGTCAAGGGAGTCGAGATAGGTTCGACCCGCTCGTGATTCGAGGATCTGTCGTTCGGCTTCGTTCTCGAATGCCGATAGATTAAAGGCTGGAACGTAGCGGGCGAATTCACCGAACACCGGGCGATAGGTGGGCAGGTCGTAGGCCAGGACCGGCACCCCGCAGACGAGCGCCTCGCCGACCACGCGCGGAGAACCTTCGTGTCGGCTGGGCATCAGAAACAGACGGCTTTCCTTGAACAGGCGAACCTTGTCGAACTCGGAGATAAATCCGGAAAACTCGACCTTCCCCGACAGACCCATAGCCTGGATTCTCGGCCGAAGCTGAGGCTCAACTTTTCCCATCAGAATGGCTTTGAAGTCTGGGATTCTCCGCGCGAGATGGGCGAGGGTGTCCAGTAGGTCCTCGATTCCTTTCTGTCGGTGGACGCGTCCGATCCAGCAAACGTCATAACGCTTCACCTGCTCAGGGACCGCAGCGGCCTGAGCGGTGTCCACGCCGTAGCTGATCAGCGAGATCTCCTCCTCCCGATATCCCAACCCCAGCAATCGAGCATGCATAGCGGGGTGCAGATAAAACACGTGTTTGTTGCGGCACCATCGAAACCACCGAAGCGATAGATTTTGACTGAGCCAATAGTGGATGGAAGCCAGTCTTCCGGCCTCCACATCGGGTCGCGATCGGTGAAGAATCTGGGAGAAGGTGGGTGCCTCCATATGGAAGACCAGCGCTTTCCTCCGAGCGCGCGCAAGAAGGGCGGGAATGGTATCGCACCAATAGTCCGTCACCGCGTACACGGTGTCCTCGGGCGCGATTTTTCTCAGCAGAAACAACGAGCGAAAACAGCGCTCCAGGTAGTCGAGAAACAGCGTGAACTGTCCCCCAAGCGAGCCTTCGTTGATCTTCGATCGACGCTGCTTCTCGGTCAGAACCGTTTCGCCCACCAACCCGGCACGGCTGACATGTTTCTGCAAGGCGGGACCTCCGAAGAAGCAAACCGAATAACCTGCGTCCACCGCTCCCTTGGAGAGCTCAAAGAAGTGGATGTCCCCGCCTCCCACAAGATCACCCCACACCGCGTTGGCGATGAAGTGCAGCCGAGGCGGCGGGGGACGGGACGAGTTGCTGCGATCGGCGGAGCCCATCCCTATTTGCCCTTTAAAACCTGTTTCGGTTGCAGTGTGGCTTCCACGGAGTCGTCCTTGCCGCGCAGCAGATAGGTGAGAACTCCCCACCCAATCCCGAAGACCGAACACCCGCAGGCAAACGGATGCCAGAGCCAAGCGGGATTGCGCGTGCGGAGCAGACCCACCAGGGTGTGATACAGCGGGCCAATGAGAGTGGCGCAGTAGACGCAGGCCAGCCAGCCGGGAACGGTCGGCTTGAATTGGGTCCACGACGGCTTGTGCGCGCCGCGCTGGGCTAGGAAGTGGAAGGTCTGGCGTCGCCGCTTCCGGACAAAATCCATCACTCCGCTTACCACGTAGTGATGTACTCCGCGTCCGGTGAGACGCAGCCACTCGGTTCGGCCTCTCTGGGCCAGTTCGAGAACAATCGTGCAATCTTCGAAGAGGTCCTCTGCGGTCAGATGCGCGAGGTCTGCGCGACGGAAGACATAGCCGTTGGCCCCCATGGGAAATGCCAGACTGCCATGCGGGAATGTCCATCGCTCCACACCGTCGATGGAGGAGAGTTTCACCGGAGTCACACTCATCATCCACGCCACCGGATCGCTGATGTGCAGCACCTGCGATAGGTAAACGCAGAACAAGCTCATCTTTGGGGAAGGAAGGTAGTAGCTCTCGAGACCGAGAGCCTGAGGATGGCGCTGAAGCGCTTCCACTGCCCGCCGGGTGAAGTCGGGGTGAGTGATCTCGTTGTCGGCATCCACGAAAATCAGGTAGTCCCCAGTGGCCCCCGCGAACGCCACACATTTGCCGGAATCATAACCTCGTCGCGGATTATCGAGCACCACTGCGCCGTAGCGCTGAGCCAGCTCACGGGTGCCGTCGGTGGAGCCGCCATCCGCCAGGACGATCTCCATTCGCTCGGCTGGATAGTCCTGATAGCGAATCGATCGAAGGCAGTGTTTCAGAATGCCAGCCGCGTTGAGCGTGGGAATCAGGAAGCTGACTTTAGGCTGCGGATTCACTCGATCGAAATCGGTTCAGGCTTTCTTCTGCCCGATGATGAACTGGTTGGAACTTTGGAATCCGAGTCGAATCCGCATCCAATCAAAGAGAATGAAGCTCGCGGACAGCGGAATATTTTTGAAATAGAGGAACTCCCAGAACGAGGGCCCGCGCTTAACGCTGTTGAGCCCCAGCTTGTTTCTCAAGCTCATCACCCAAAATCCGAGCGAGGGCAGGTAACCTTGGTCGTAAATGTGATACCCCGAGTCCTTCATCAGCTGCGTGAGAGAAGGGAGGGTGAACAGGTGAAAGTGACGCGGAAGGTGATACCCGCCCCAATAGCGATCCTTCCAGAGATGGTAGTCCAGTCCGCCACGATTGGGCGTGTCGATGATCACAATCCCGTTGGGGCGAAGTTTGCGATAGACATTCCGAACCGCGATCTCGGGATGTCGCAGATGCTCCAGCAATTGTCGCATCACGATCAAGTCGTGACCATTGTCAGTGAGCGACTCGATCTCGGTTTCCACATTTCCGACCACCACCTTCACCCCGTGCTGTAAAGCCTTGCGAATCCACTCTGCTTCAAATTGCAAATCGAAGGCGATCGCCTCGACCTCGGGCCCGAAGGCCTCCTTCACTTTGATCAAACGCTGAATGTCGCCACCCCCGATATCGACCACCGATCGCACATCGATGCCTCGTGCCTGGTGACGAAGCTTCTCGGCATCCTTGATCAGCTTTCGCTCGTAAATCGGCCCGTCCAGGTAGAGCGGCGACTTCTTATTCACCGTGTAGTAAGTAGGGGGATACAGCGAAGCGACCTCTTCCGGCTCCGGCATAGGATGTTTGTAGACGTGGCCGCATCGGGAGCATCCCACGAGATCGAAGGGGCCCGGCTTGCAGGCGTATTCCATGTCCTCGGCGCGGAGCACCAAAGCCCAGTTTTTATCCCGACAAAGAATGCAGTCTCCGTTCGAGCCGGAGGTTCCAGGGTTGGTGAGGCTCATTTCGATGCCCAGATCATTCGGGCCAGAATGCCCAGATAGGATCCTTTGACAACCGCATTGTAGCGAGAGTCGTTGGCAAGCAAGAGGTCGGAGAGGTTGCGGAGATTGTAGTACGGAACCGTGAGCTGCGCGTGGTGCGCCTGGTGATAGATAAATCCGAAGGGTGCTAAGAGATAGCCTTCGATCGGATTGGTGCGGATGTCGACGGTGGCTTGAAGTGCTTGCTCCACGCGCGGACAAGGATCGGTGAATAGGTAGCAGTAACCGTGTTCAACGAAGATTCGGATTCGGTCCATCGTAAGTGCGATGGCGAAAATGGGCAGGAACCAGAAAACGAAATACTGCCACCAGTGCATGCTCAGCGCGAAGAGAGCCAGCATCGTCAACTGCACGATCGCAATGAGCCACAGTTGCGAATCTGTGGCGGGGCCGGACGCGCTCGGTTGAGCATTTACGCGCACCCCAGAGATCTTTCGTCTTAACTTCACCCAAACGTCGACCCAGACCCCGAAGAGCAGAAGGCCCAGTCTTCGGAGACCGGGTTTGCATTGCAGCAAGGGTTTGTAGATGTAGGCATCCGTGTCATCTTGGATATGCTGAGGCGACTTGTGATGCTCGAGATGCGTTTTGCGATAGTTGAAAAACGACACACCGACCAAGGCTGCGTTGACGCTGCCGAACGCTTCATTCAGCCAGACAGGATTCAGAAGTGTTTTGTGAACCGCTTCGTGAGAAGACATCACCAGCCGATACTGCATCATTCCCACGATCAAGAACCCGATCGGATACACCGTCCAGTGTGCAGCGGTGCTGATCAACCAAAGACCAAAAGCAATGAACGCGTAGGTGGAGCCAAGCTCCAGGATGCTCCGTCTGTTGTAGCGTCTCGAACGCAGATCGGCGATCTGCTGGCGAACGGCCGGGGTCAGACTTCGGGCACGCTCCGGCGCTTCGCCCTCGTCCGTCCGCCCTAGCGTTTTTGGTGCACTATTCATGTCGGCATCTTGCAGCACGGGAATCGGCCCCGCATGGGTAATCTGTAGCATCGATATCGAGCAAAATCGAAACTTTTCCCGCGCAATTCCTTGGGGGTCAGAGCCAAGATCGGGTGAGTCTCTATAGACGTAGATCGCCCTCGTTCCTCGAACCCGTTTAGTCATAGGCGCTCAGGGCAGCGGCCTCCAGTGGAGTGGAAGGTTACGATCCTGAATGACATAGGCAGTTCGGCGAGAGACCGCCCAGCCCCGCTCCACCGCCTCTCGCCGATAGAGTCTGCGGATGGGCTTGCCCGCTGCCGGCGGATGCGTTGCGTCAGGATCGTTCACCCAAACATCCCCTTCGACATTGAATCCGGTGACCACAATAAGGTGCCCATCGCCTTCCTGCGCCGGTTGGCCGCGCACCAGATTCAGGGAGACCGAGATCACCACTGGAATGTCCCGGGCAATCAATTGTTCCACGTCACCCAAGTCACCTAGCCGCGCAACATACGAATAGAGAGCAGCGGAACGTCCGGCAAATGCCACATTAAACGGCCAGTTTCCGGTACCCTTCCATCCGGGGTCGAACACACCGGAGGCAACCTCCGGGACGTCCACGCGGATCTCCGGTCGACCGAGCCGCTGGGCCCAATACTGCAGGACCATGGAAACGGCAGTCGGGCTGCACCAGGATCTGCCGCCCGCGTAGGCGTGTTGGGAGCGTTGTGGCACCTCCAGCGTTTTGTTTCGCAGGCCAGCGGCGCGTGTGCCCGGCGAGATCTCGCTTCGCGTGTTGATCAACGAAACGGTGAGAAGTCGCAGCTGCGGCGGTTTTCCGGACTGGGTCGGATGAAGAATCACCCGAACTCGAAAACCTCCTGCAGATCCCGCGAGACGCAGCACGTCGGTGTCGACTTCCCCATCCAGGTCCTTCTGCTTTCCCAGACTGTGTCGGGCGAATTGGTTGGTTTGCTCAGACCAGGCACCCAGCCCGTAGAAGGTTGAAGTGTGATCCTCGAAAACCGCCTGCGCTTGAAACTCACATCCGCTTTCGTTCGGAGTGGTCGCATTCCATGAGAGCAGTAATTCGTTCCAAGGAGCCGCGGTCGTCCGAACCGGCGACTCCAGGGTGATGAGTCCTGATGCGGGATTAGTGGTGACCTGGAATGAGCTGAAATTCGTGAGCGCGATAAACTCGGGGACTGCCAGCGCGCGATTTGCCGCAAGGGATCCAGCCGTGACCAGGCAGAGCAGGTACTGAGTCGCGGCGCGCATGGGAGAAATCAGCACGACGCCATGGGATCGAGGCAAGGACAAAGCGCTCCGTCCTTTTTGCGATTCTTGCGCCTTTTCGCGGCCAAACCGGGCCATGCGGTTCTCCCCTCGTTGCGGCGACGGGGAAGAGAAAGGGGACCTACGACAGAAATATAAGGACAGAAATATGGGTGCGGACCCGTTTTGCCGGTTGGCTATTTCTGTCCTCCATATTGTGGTCGGTACTCCGGGCCCGCTTCGTTGCGTTGATTGTCTTCTGTAGCGTGGGCCGTATCGGCCCATCCCCGCCGGATCGTCCGGTACGGACGACAGTACAGGGGACAGACGGAGTGCGAATACAAAAGGCCGAGGTGGTTGGTTCCCGTTTTGGATCATGAGTCACTTCCCAAGCGGGTCCGTCTTTTTTGCGGCTAAACCCGGTCCCTTCTCTCCGTTTCCTTCGATTGCGCCAATAAGTGATTTCAGTCAGAAGAGAGTGGAAGTGACTATGAAAGCGATTCAAGTGCATCAGTTCGGCGGGCCGGAAGTTCTGCAGCTCCAAGAAATTCCTATTCCCCAACCCGCGGCCGGACAGGTCCTGGTTCGCCTCCACGCGATTGGCGTCAATCCAGTGGATACCTACTGGCGCACCGGAGCGAACCCAACCTTGTCCCTGCCATTCACACCCGGTCTCGATGGCGCGGGCTTGGTTGAGCAGATCGGGGAAGGTGTTGAGGGGCTGGCCGTGGGCGAGCGCGTGTATTTGGGAGGCAGCGTGACCGGCACCTATGCCGAGTGGGTGGTCGCCCGCGCGCCGCAGATCCATTCTCTTCCGCCGGAGACTTCCTTCAGCGCTGGAGCTGCTTTGTCTGTTCCCTACGGCACGGCACACCGGGCACTGTTCCACCGCGCACAGGCGAAAGCAGGTGAAACAGTTTTAATTCATGGAGCGAGCGGCGGAGTGGGTGTGGCTGCGATCCAATTCGCGCGAGCACTCGGGCTGACCATCATCGGCACCGCGGGTTCCGCGCGCGGCCGCGAGCTGGCCCTGGCCCAAGGGGCACATCACGTGCTCGATCACTCGGCCCCGAACTACCTCGACGCGGTCGCCTCGATCACGCAGGGGCGTGGAGCCGATTTAATTCTCGAGCTGTTGTCGAATGTGAATCTTGGAAAAGATATCTCGGTGCTGACACAGGGCGGTCGAGTGGTCGTGATTGGCAGTCGCGGCAAGGTCGAAATAACCCCACGCGACCTGATGACTCGCGAGTCCGACATTCGCGGCATGTCTCTCTTCAATGTTTCCGACGACGAACTCCGGGGGATCCACGCAGCAATCCGTTCCGGCCTCGCAAGCGGAGCTCTAAAACCAGTCATCGCTCAGGAATTTCCGTTAGCCCAGGCACCCGCGGCGCACCTCGCGGTCCTGCAGCCGGGGGCTCATGGGAAAATCCTTCTGCGGCCCTGACCGAACCAGGACACTTAGGGACCGTGCAAGGGTGTGATTAAAAGTGGGTGAGAATGGAGTCTCGCCTATTCGAAGAGGTGGGGCGGGGATGGGCCGATACGGCCCACACTACAGAACTGCAGCTGGCGTGCCCTCGCACGGTTTCCATCTTCTGTAGTGTCGTCCGTA
>JAYTTC010000839.1:0-2971 GCA_043745255.1 Verrucomicrobiales bacterium | reverse complement strand
AGACCGGCACGGATACAGTGGCAACCACTGATCTGTTTGGCGCCGCGCTGTATATCAAGGCCGAGCCTAAGTGCCCGTCCAACGAGACCACCAGCTACGCGCTCGGCACGGTGGATGCGAAGGTGACCTGCGGCAACATTGCCACAGAAGTCACCCACACACTCGGCACCGCCTACTAAGCGTTTCTGGATCGAGTTTAGATTCTCTAGATTCTCAAAACCCAGGGCTCGTGCCCTGGGTTTCTTCTTTTTGGACAGGCTCCCGTCCACGGAAACTTGTCGGACTGAACTTTCACGTTTAGGTTCGAAGCGTGAACGCTGTCGTCTGGCTCAAGCTCCGCGCCTTATTTGTTTCCGCTGTTGTCCTTTTTCTGGGCACCTCGGTTTCCCTCGCGCAGCAGAAACGTATTCACCTTCGAAACGAGATCATTTCAACTCAGCCGCCTGCAGCCGCTCGCCTCGTCGCGCCCCAGAACGAGGATCCGGTCTCAGGTATATTTCTAATCCAGTTCACCGGCCGATCCACGGCGTCCGGGCGGGAGACATTGAGCGGCCTGGGCGTTGAGTTGTTGGTTTATGTGCCGGAGGATGCTTTCGTGGCACGGTTGCGGGGGGCCAAGCTTGGCCAGCTCAGGGCGCAGCCTTTCGTTCAATGGGTGGGAGAATATCGACCCGATCACAAATTGCATGCCTCGGTGGCAGCCTGGCTCCAACAGCCTGCGGCGAGTCCCGATCGTCGACTGAGCCTCCTCCTCTCGCCTAAAGCCACTGCGGCGGAGCGGGCTGCAGTTGAGCGGTCGCTTCAGACCGTAGAATACAGC
Organism: Verrucomicrobiales bacterium; assembly: GCA_043745255.1. Taxonomy (GTDB): domain Bacteria; phylum Verrucomicrobiota; class Verrucomicrobiia; order Limisphaerales; family UBA11320; genus UBA11320. The sequence continues at coordinate 2,151 of JAYTTC010000839.1, read as the reverse complement.
GGTCAGACCCGATTCGCCGGGCTCCTGCGAGGTCGAGTGAGCGTGGCAGGGCTGAGGAGCTTGGCGCTCTTACCGGCGGTGCTCTGGATCGAGCCCGCTCCGAATCGCATTCTGTTCGACGAGGTCGCCTCAAAAATCGTCGCGGGAGATGCCGGACCGAATCGACTCTACACCCAGAGCCTCGGCTACGATGGACGCGGCGTGACCGTGTCGGTCGCGGACACGGGCCTCGACAGTGGTGATGTGGCGCACATGCATCCGGACATCGCAGGCCGAGTGACCCGGCTCTTCCATTATGGCAATCTGGCGGATGCTTCCGATGGACACAGTCATGGGACTCATTGCGCCGGGATCATCGCCGGCAACGGAGCCACCGGTGAACGCGATGAAAACGGTTTTCTCTACGGTCTCGGGGTCGCTCCGGGGGTGAGCCTCATCGGGCAACGTATCTTCGATGCCGACGGTCTGGATGTTCGACCTCCGAGCAACGAGACCCTGACCCGCGATGCTGTTCGAGCCGGGGCGGACATTGGAAGTAATAGCTGGGGCGATCCCACCCAGGGGCGTTACGACATCAGCGCCGCTGAGTTCGATGGATTGGTGCGGGACGCCGATTCGGCGACGCTTGGCGATCAGCCCTACATTCTGGAGTTCTCCGCCGGCAACTCCGGGCCGGGTAAGCAAACCATCGGTTCGCCGGCCGTGGGGAAGAACGTCATCGCCACTGGAGCCTCCGAGAACGATCGCCTCGATTTGCTTCTGTACGCCGACGGCATTGATGCCATGGCTGACTTCTCGAGCCGGGGACCGTGCGAGGACGGGCGGATCAAGCCAGATGTCGTGGCACCCGGCACTTGGATCTCGTCGCTAAAGTCCAGCATGGCCTCTGAGGACAATGCGTGGGCTCCAATTTCAGACCATTACATCTATCAGGGGGGGACCAGTCAGGCGGGGCCGCATGTCGCGGGCGCCGCTGCCGTGTTCGTCCAGTATTTTAAGGAACTCACCGGAAAGAAACCCTCGCCGGCAATGGTCAAGGCGGCGCTCATCAATTCGGCGGTGGACATGGATGATTCATTCGGCACCTCACCCGTGCCCAACAACGACGAAGGTTGGGGCAGGGTGGATCAGACACGCCTGATTCGATCGCCCAGCCGGGGTTACGACTTCCTGGATCAAACCGTTCCGCTCACCACCGGTCAGGCGTATGAGCGTCGTGTGGTGGTCATGAACGGTGATGAGGAGCTGCGTGTGACTCTCACTTACACGGATGTGCCTGGTTTCCCCGGGGCCGTCCCGGCGCTGGTCAATGATCTGGATCTGGAGGTGGTGAGTTCCGATGGGGTGTTCTATCGCGGCAACCAGTATTTCGAGGGCGCATCGGTGGAGAATCCCTTCGATTCCGATTCCATCAACAACGTGGAAGGAGTGACGGTCTTCGCGCCCAGGCCGGGCGAGTATCTCGTTCGTGTTCGCGCCCGAAACGTTCCGCAGGATGCGCTCCAGGAGACGGTCGCGGTCGATCAGGATTTCGCCCTGATCGTTTCCGCTTCACTCCCTGAGCCAGGCCAACGGGCTGTCTTCCTGGATCGGGGCTCCTACACGGCTCCATCGACGATCAGGATCGCCGTCCTGGATCCGTCCAAGTCAGGGCAGAGCTCTCTGACCGTGACCGCGAGGAGCGGCACGGAGTTGGCCGGTGAGACGCTGACGCTCCGCCCCAGTCCTTCCGGGATCGTGTTTACGGGAATCGTTGCCACCCTCACCGGGACAGCCGTCCCCGACGGCCGTTTGCAGATCGCGGACCGGGACACGATTACGGTCAGCTACGGAGCACCCGGTTCCACCGTCTCCGCCACGGCTCGCGGGGATTTGATCGCGCCGGTCATTCTCGGGGTGGGATCTCGCAGCGAGTTTGTCTCCACGATCATCAGCTGGACCACGGATGAGCCTTCCTCCTCCATCTTGCGCTACGGCATCTCGGGGCTCTCCCTTTCTGTCACCAACCTCGAGCTTGTCACCGAGCACTCGTTCACGCTGAAAGAGCTGACCTCGGACAAGACTTACAAGTATGAGGTGACTTCGATCGATGAGGCCGGGAACTCTAGGACCACTGATAGTAACGGGACCCCGTTCCACTTCATCGCACCC
>JAYTTC010000838.1:0-2976 GCA_043745255.1 Verrucomicrobiales bacterium | reverse complement strand
TCCGACATCTCCGCGATGCTGTAGCATTTTCCCTCAGTGATGCTCATCAGGAGAGCCGAATACTGCGCATTGGGGAGCGGTCCGGTTTTGTCGGCGTTCAGATGGACGTCATGCACCAGCAAACACCCTCCAACGGGCAGCGACTCATGCGATCGGCTCAGCAGGATCTGGACTTCGGGAACATCCCAATCGTGGAGCACATTGGAAATCAGATGGACATCCGCGCTTCTGGGCCATGGATCTTGGAACATGTCCCCGGCCACCACGTCCACCCGCATAGAGTATCCCCGTTCCTCGATGGCACGTTTTGCAATACGGTCGACCGGTGGTTTTTCAAACACCGTGCCGGAGAGCTGAGGGTTCGCGGCCACAAGGGAGCAAGCATAGATTGCCGAGCCACCCGCGACATCAAGCACACGTCGATATCCACGAAGGTCCACTTGTTTCGCGAGGGCTTGACCGAGATACACTCCGCGACAGTCCATCGCTGAAGTAAACTGTTTGGCGAAACCTTCTTCTTCCATCGCCTTCGACCAGGCCTTCTGGTCCTTCAGACTCGCCCAATTGGAGGGACGTCCGCTCCGGAGAACCTCTACATAGTCCTTGATGACCGGCCGTTCCTTCATGGAGGCGTAGTAGGGTCCTAGGTAGAAAGGTGAACTCCTCACCAGATGTTCTCGCGCGGTGGGCGTGAGGGAGAAAATTCCCGCCCTCTGTTCCACAAGGCCCATGGCTTTAAACAGGGTCAGCATGACATCGGCTGGACGCTCAACCAGGGAGAGCTCACGACAGAGTGTCGGAAGATCGCAGGGGTGCTGGTCCAACCAGCTAAACAAATCCAACCAAACCAGGGCTGCCGCTAAAAGGTCCGTGGAGTAGATGGCGTCTCGAAAGCGATACAGCTGAAGCGGGTCCGTTTCGGGGCTGCGGGTGAGGTCGATTGGAATCACGCCGCGACCGTACGCCACCACGGGTCTTGGGGAAAGTCTTAGATGGAGGAGATCAGAAGCTCAGTTCGATCGCGCCAGGAGCACTGGAAGGGAGCACCGCATCCGCGTCGGTGAGGCTCCTGGGCGGGTCGGAGGGAGCGGGCGCAGCGAGAGGGACTAGATCGGAGGGATCGATTGAAGTGGGAATCGGTGTCTCGTCTGCGAGAGGAGGTGCGGGGACCGACGAGCGTCCGAGCTCGGGAATCAGCGCAGCAGGCTCGCTAACAGGCGGCGTGGGAACGGGTGCGGCCTTGGAAATTGGAGCCAACTCGACCTGCAGCAACGGCGTCAACGATTCGCTCGAGATCGCGGAGAGATCGACGACCAAGGGCACCGCCTCAACCGGGAGAGCGGGAAGACTCTCCCGATCCGTCGGAGCGACGAGGCTGGCCTCAGGCTTTGGAGCCGATGGCGGGCTCTCCGCTGCATTCACACTCGACAGCGCGATGTCCGCAGGGGCCGCAGCGGCTGGAGCCGCAGCGGGCGGGGAATCGAGGAGAGGGGCCTTCTCCTTACTTCGAAACTGGGTTCCGGTCGCAGAGGGAGAGGTCAGCGCTTTCTTCGGGACAACACTCTCGTTGATGTGAGAGGAGTAAGCTTGGGCAGCGATGACACGAACCTCATGATTGGACCCGAGGATCGCGCCCGCCATGCGTGCGCGAAGGGAGAAAAAGGTCAGAACTCCGGCCCAGAGCAGAATCAACAGGCCCGCGCTGAGAGTTAGTCGCGACTGTGACGCGCGAACCGCCGACTCCGCGATCTGACGCGTCTCCCCCATCAACGACTGAATCTTCAGTTCATGATCGGCCCGGGCGACACCGTATTTCTTTCGAAAGCGCTCAATCCCCCAATCACCAGGTGCCATGGCATATCGGTCCACTTCCTGGGCTTTGGCCACGATTTCCTTTTGGAAATGCGTCGCGAGCTGGATCAGATCGAGGGGAATTTTTCCCTGGACGGGAGCGTCCACTGCGAGCTGATCCAGCTGATCTCGCAGGTCCTGAATCGCGCGGAGCTTACGCTCACGAAACTCAGCCCGCTCCGGGGAGATCACCACCGCCCGCGCACTCTCATCCAGTGAGCTCAACAAGCGTTGATAGTTGACCAAGTCGACGAGAAGTTTCTGCTGTGTTCGAATCTGTGCCAACACGATCGGGCCGTTCGACCAGGAAACGGCGTGGGCCACCACGATGACCAACAAGGCGAACCCCAGCATCGACAGCCAATAGGACTCAGGCCGCTGTCCATCGAGGTTCAACGAAGAGCTCATAGTCGCCTCCAGCTTCCAGGTCGACCCGGCCATGCTGCACACAGGACCACAGCCGGACCTCGGCCTCTCAGCCGGGTCCGCAACTCCGTCCGTGAGGGAATTTGGGGGACTCTCCCTTGCATCTCCCTATTTCATCGGCTGTTCTGCCCTCGGCCTTGACTCCAACCGGGCGCTCAAGGATTCTCCGGCCTCGCTCGCTAAAAATGCTATGAAAAAAACACTAAGTTCCCTGATCGCGGTGCTCCTGGTTTCCGGAATTGCCCATGCTGCCCCCCGATGGCAGTCCCTCTTCGACGGCAAGACCCTCAACGGCTGGAAACCGAATGAGAGTCCCGCGACCTTCAACGTCAAAGACGGCGAACTCGTCGTCAAAGGTCCGAAGGCCCATCTCTTCTACGTGGGACCGGTGAATGGTGCCAATTTCACCAACTTCGAATTCCAGGCCGAGATCAAAACAATGCCCAAGGCGAACTCGGGCGTCTATTTTCACACCCAATACCAGGACGGCGGCTGGCCGAGCGTCGGCTACGAAGTCCAAGTGAATAATTCCCATGGCGATCCCAAGCGCACCGCGGGTCTCTACGCCATCAAGGACAACTACACTGCTCCGGCGAAGGATGGGGAATGGTTTACGCTCACCATCAAGGTGGAGGGCAAGCACGTCATCACCAAGGTCAACGGCACAGTGATCACGGACTACACGGAGCCTTTGAATCC
>JAYTTC010000837.1:0-2977 GCA_043745255.1 Verrucomicrobiales bacterium | reverse complement strand
TAAGCCCGCTTTTCGATGTGCCCTTCAACCGAATGCCGGAGTTTCGAAATGGGATGGCGGCTGTGTCTGCCAATGGAAGGAGCGGTTTCGTATCTCCGGCTGGCACGTGGGTTGTCCCTCCAACATGGACGAGATGCTGGGATTACGTTTCGAAGAAAGCCCTCGTGGAGTCAGAGCAGGGGTATTGCGTCCTCAATAGTCTTGGCGAAATCATTTCTATGGTGAAGGTCTATGAGTTACCATTTCTCGATGACTGGCCTCGAAATTGGGATTGCTTCCCCTGCCACATGAAATGCCAGAACAATATATTGGTTGGCTTCATAAACTGGGAGGGCGAGATCTTGTTCCCTCCTCGATATCACTGGATGACCGACTTTTACGAAGGCGTGGCAGGGTATTGCGACCAAGCTGACGACACTGTGGCACCATTTGGCTTAGTTCGTCTTTCCGGGGACGTCGTTGTTCCGGCGACTTACTACTCGCTAAGCAATTTTGAGAATGGTTTGGCTCGGGCTGGGAAATCCCAGAGAGAGTTTGGTTTTATCGATCCTTCCGGAAGTTGGGCGATCGAACCTGAGTATCAGCAGGCTTTACCATTTTCCGACGGTCTAGCTTGCGTGACAGTCAGGGGTAGAAAGGGGTTCATAAATCTCAAAGGTGAGATGGTCATTGAGCCCCGTTTCGATCGTCAGGCTTCCTTTCATGATGGTCTTGCGTCCGTGGAGTACGAAGGTAAGCGCGCCTATATTGACAAGAATGGGGATATTGTTTGGGAAGCCCGAGTAGAAGATTAGAGCGCGCGAACGAGGGTCAGATCTCAATACTTGGCATAAGGCATTTGAGTGGAGGAAGTGTTCACTCGTGGCTAGACCCCTCAGGATCGAAATTGCCGGAGGCCGTTACCTCGTGATGGGGCGTGGCAGTGAGCGAAGTCGGGGCATCACTAAAACCACTTATCCGTGGGAGCAATTTCTTAGACCTCGCCAGTTGACCTTCGAATCTGTATCGCCTGATGCTCATGAAACGGCACCCACCCCTATCCAAGCATTGGCGACTGTCGTGGTCTGCCCTTGTGCTCCATGTGTCGCTTCTTGGAGCAATGGCCTTAGTCGCCGAAAATGATGGAGTGATAAGGAACTGTTTCAGAGGGGTTTCGCAGCTAGCAGGCAGCGCGGTGGGTTGATTTCCTTTAGCTGGCACGGCTCGGGGCCGTCCTTGTTGCCTGGCGATGTCTACGGGAATCGGGCGCTGTGGATCCTTCAGGACATGATGAACAAGTCTCAGATCCGAGCGTTGAAGTAGTTCAAACTGTCGTTGGGCTCTCTCCCGCCCAGGCGAGAGGGACACCCGCCGATGGAAAGCAGCGGCTGAGGTCAGCCAAATCGCCGACTGCTCTTCAACTCGAGCCTTGGCTTCGCCGTTCGTTCTGTGTACCCAGGCCGGGTCCCCGAGATTGTTACAGCCCTTCTCACTCATGACGACTGCAAGCAGCAACGGAAACGGCGCGTGGTGGCGTGAACTCAATCGCTACCACTGGTTTGTCCTGGTCGTCGCCGCTCTCGGATGGCTCTTCGACTGTCTGGATCAACAGCTCTTCAATCTCGCCCGACGGCCCGCGATGCTCGAGTTGCTCGGCAAGGGGGCTGCCCCAGGTCAGATTGACTACTACGCGGGAGTGACCACCGCGATATTCCTGTTAGGTTGGGCCACCGGTGGTTTGGTGTTTGGGATGCTTGGCGACCGAATTGGGCGGGCGCGAACCATGATGTTCACCATCTTGCTGTATTCCTTCTGCACCGGGCTCAGTGCATTCTCCACGACGGTTTGGGATTTTGCCTTCTACCGATTCATCACCGGACTCGGCGTCGGTGGAGAGTTCGCGGTGGGAGTGGCGCTGGTGGCGGAGGTGATGCCAGATCGTGCCCGGCCAATGGCGCTGGGTCTGCTGCAGGCCTTTTCAGCGATCGGAAATGTGTCTGCCGCGCTCATCAGCATGGGACTCGGCACACTGGAGCAGCAGGGAGTGCTCGGAAAACTCAATCAGTGGGGTGCCTGGCGCTGGATGTTTGTCATTGGAGCTCTTCCGGCTTTGCTGGCGCTGGTGGTGCGCTCGAAACTTCAGGAGCCGGAACGTTGGGTTCAGCTCAAGCAGCAGAGCAAGAACTCGGGAATCCAGCTGGGGTCGTATGCGCTTCTGTTTCGCGATCCTCGCTGGCGTCGCAATGCGATCGTGGGTGTTTTGCTCGCTTGTTCCGGAGTCATCGGGCTGTGGGGGATCGCCTTCTTCAGCGTCGATCTCACTCAATCGGTGCTGAAGGAGATTTTGATCAAGCGCGGCGTTTCGGGAGCCCAACTCTCCGGCAGCCTCAAGTTCTGGGCCGGGGTGGCCTCGATCATGATCAATATCGGCGCGTTCCTGGGCATGATTGTGTTCACTCGAGTGACGCAAAGAATCGGTCGCAAACCGGCATTCGCAATCTCGTTCACGCTGGCGATGGTGAGTACCGCCGGGTTGTTTTGGTTCTTCAACGATTTCAGTCATTTGTTCTGGATGATGCCGATCATGGGCTTCTGCGTGCTGTCCCTTTTCGGTGGGTATGCGATCTATTTTCCAGAGTTGTTTCCCACCAGTATTCGCAGCACTGGCACCTCCTTTTGCTACAACGTGGGGCGCTTCGTGGCCGCCTCAGGCCCTCTCACGCTCGGCTACCTGACCCGCGACATCTTCGGCCATCTGCCCAAGGAGATGCCGCTGCGCTACGCGGGTATTTGCATGTGCGCGGTATTTCTCATAGGTCTGGCGGTGCTCCCCTTCGCTCCCGAGACCCGAGGGCAGCCGTTGCCGGACGAGGACCACGGGTTCACCCACTAGCAGCCCGTCGGAGTGAGCCGTGAAAAGGCGCGGAACTCTAGTGGGGGAGGAACCCCACCCGGCAACTATCGCTCCAGCCGGAAGCAGCCGAGGCGAGTGCGGAAG
>JAYTTC010000836.1:0-2979 GCA_043745255.1 Verrucomicrobiales bacterium | reverse complement strand
TCTACATTCTCGATCGTGACAACGGTCTGATACGCCGAGTGGACACCCACGGCATCATGACCACTCCGGTGGACAACGGATCTCCGATCCCCGGCGGTCGCGGTCTTTGGGTGAGTTTGGATGAGTCAATTCTGTATTTTTCCGCCGGGTCCGCGATCAAGAGTTGGGATGTCACCAACGGCCTCTCCCTGTATGCGACCGGGTTCTCTGATCTGGCGAATATTGCGATGGATCCGGCGGGCAATCTGGTTGTGGCGGATGCCGGACGCAACCAGGTCGTTCGAATTGAGACCGATGGCACCCAGACCGTCATTGCTGGAGGAATCGGGGCCGGGCTCGGACAGGGAGGCGATGGACAGCTCGCCACGCAGACGGTGTTGCAGCAGGTCCGTGGCATTTGGTTTCTTGCGACAGGCGGCTACTTTTTATGCACCGATGTGGCGAGTCAGGTTTGGTACGTAGACCCCGAGGGGCACATTCATCTCCTCCTCGAGGGTGACGCTGCAGGGGCTCACGCGGGTGACGGAGCCTGGTTTTATCAGGACCTGGCGACCCACAAAGTGAGCAACTGCAGGCAAATCACCCTGGACTACGATGGCAATCTGTTGATCACGGAAAGCAATTTGGGCTACGTGCGGAAAATCCGCTTTCTGCCGACCTCTGTCCCGTAACAAATTAGGAGCAATGTTGCCTATTCGTTAAACAACAATTCGACGCGCTGGACCGGGGGTAAGTTCTACGCTTCCCTAGTCCTTGCAGAGGGCCTGCTAGTTCCGCAACCGAAAGAATCGACGCGAGCCTTCTAGCAGGCTGAGGTAGGAGTTACCGATGACGGGCCCAGGCACGTCAGCCCAGGGGATCGGATCCGACTCAAGATCCGTTGTCTGCTGCAAGGTGAATCCGTCGTCTCGCCAGCGGATCATGAATTTTCCATCCAATAGCTCAACCGTGAGTATCGGCACCGTGACGGTGAGCAGAGTGAGAGTTGCCGCCTCGCTGACCACCGAGCCCCCAGCATTCGAGACCGACACCGAGTAGCTCCCGACATCGGAAGCCGAGACACTCGGAATCGTAAACGAGGACGCCGTCGCGCCCGCAATCGGAACTCCATTGAAGAACCAGGAGTAACTGAGCGGGTCGGTTCCGCTGGCGGCCACTGTGAATGAAGCGGCCGTGCCGACAATCACGGCCTTGGAGGCAGGGTTCGTGGCGATTTTGGGCGCCTGCGCAATGGCTTCGGCTCCCGAGCTATACTTTAGGTCGGTTCCAAAAACCACATCCGGACTGCCTGCATTAAAATTATGCACTTCCACCGCTAGCACGTTGTCTCCCTTGACTAGGGCGGAGAGGGAGTCGGGCTCGATCCAGAAGACGGTGGGGCAGGTCGAAATCGCGTCTCCGTTACAGGGAGATGCAGGGTTGCTCCGGACTGCTAGATCCGTGTTGGCGATTGTCGCGGGTGCCTCGGCCATGCGCACACGCTGGATTTCCGTTCCGTTCAGATAGAAAACCGCGCCGTCATCGATGTAGTTGGAGAACAACAGGGAAACTCCCGCCGTCCTATTCGTAAAGATGAAGTGAGTGCGAAAATAATAAGTGATCGGAATCTTCGGGGTCGAAGTGCCAGCGCCACTGAAAATCGGAAGAGCGGTGTTCTTGGGAGCGACATCCACATTGTCCTCAACATAGAGAAGGCCCCGACCCTGGCCCATCCATTGGGTGTCCACGTAGTTTTTTGACATCCACTGCACGCCATCAAGACTGTTGGTCTCGTACTTCCAGACCTGAGTGAACGGGAAGATAGGAATAAGCACCGCGTCAGGGACGAAACAGGAGCTCATCAGATACTCCTGACCGTTGCGGTCGGTGGCGTGAATGCGGAAGTAAACAGGGGTTCCCAAAGTGAGTCTCGCCAGCCTCACCGAATGGTTGAGAGTTGGAGTCGCTTCGAGTGGCGTTTGAGATCTGTAAAGAAGATCTGTGCCGTATTCAACGAAGCCAGCCGCATTCGACGTTGTGGTCCAAGTCAGGGTGGCGGTGGTAATGGATTTCAGCACCCCTACGTTTTCGATAAATCCAGCGAGCGGCTTCGCATGAACTCCGATATGACTCGCGACATATCGCTCGCGGTGGACAGCCGTGAGAAGATTGCTGGGACGGTTCAACTCCACCGCACCGCCCAAACAGTCCCTCACCATCGTTGTCGATCCACCCCCGTCCATCATCACCGCGTTGTAGGCCCCCACGCTCAACAACCATGCCGCCGTGTCCTCGTCCTCAGCGCCCTCGCTCCAACCCGGCTGACGACCGTCGATGACCATCAGGAAGAGGTACCTTCCGTCTTTCGAGGAACCCACCGAAGTGCGCGGCTGATCGCCCGAAATCGGAGACGTGTTGTTGTTAGCAACGCTCACGCCATGGCTAATCAGGGCATATCGACCCGAGATGGCGTTATAGATTCGCGCAGTGTTCGTCGGCGGATAGTTGTTGAACGCATAGCGAATCTGATTGTTGGTGGTGAAGAGCACCGCGAAGTCTTCCGCGCTGCTGTCCTGAGACGAAACGGTAACTCCTCTTGAGATGTGAAGACCTTTGATGACGGCGGACTGCCCTGGCAGCGCGGGATCAGTGGGATCGTAGAAATTCGCGTTTACCGCCACCTGAAGCTGATTGGCTTGCAGGAAGGAACTCACCGATTGTCCGACCGTTTCACGAACACGCGCTTGGTAATTTGTAGCGCGAGGCGTGGTGAAGATCTGCACATCCGGATCGGTGAGGTCGATTCGCAGGATTTGAACCACCATGAGCTTGGTATCACCGCCGACGGGCGTCATGCGTCCTGTGGTCCGGTCGATCCCCTTAAAGATTGGAGTCCACTCGTCCAGTGTGCTGTCCGCTTCGGCGTCAATCGAGGTCAGCAGAATCGCGATCAGGCTGAGCAGAATAACTCCACCTGGCATGACACTTTTGAACTTCTTC
>JAYTTC010000835.1:0-2994 GCA_043745255.1 Verrucomicrobiales bacterium | reverse complement strand
CTGTAGTGTGGGCCGTATCGGCCCATCCCCGCCCCACCTCTTCGAATCTGCGACACTCCATTCTCACCCACTTTGAATCACACCCCACGTCGTCCACGTAGACTCCGGGACCTTGGACCGTTTCGTCTGAAGTGAGAGAGTAACGGACCCGAAAACCCGCGGTCGCATAGGACGGGTTGAGCACGATGGAGCGCTGGGCCTAATTTCGAGATACCTCTCTACTGACTGGACCATACACGAGCGTCCACGCGGCACCAGAATCCGAGCTGACTGAAACAGATGCAAAATCAAAGCCATACTCGGTGAAGATGGACTGCCACCCTCGAAGCTAGCTTCCGAACTCAAAGGATTTTCCCCCACCAGGGCCCGCCGCATTCTGACCCCACTCCAACACCAACGGACGACCTTGCAGGGAACTCAAGTCGATGAGTGAAGCAAATCCGTCCGAAGGGTTCTAAAATTCTTAAAAAATTTCGGGACCGGGGCTATCCGGCGCATTTTGTTCGTTTCCCTCACCTCCCATGGGCGCAGCTCACATCGTCAAAGGGCAAACGCCGCTCGCAGGCCGTCGGCCTTAGAACCTCTTTCTGCGAAGTAACTGCCGTGGTGATATCGATGGGTTCATGGGTTTTCAGAGTGTTGGCCTGCTAAGGAACCCTCAAGCGATAGAACCTCGTGGGCCTCTCGGGAAGGAGCGGATCCTTGAAGTCGACCGCGTGAGCGGAGGGTGTCGGATCCAAGTGAACTAGAAGTAGCCAGCCACCCGAGACCAGTGAATCGCGATACTCGATCGTGTATCCCGTATTGGGGAGAGCGGCAAATGCGAGCCTCACCTCGCCGGTTCCAGTGAGCGTGATGTCCTCAAAGTGAAGAGCCGTGAGCACGGACCACTCGCGAGATCGCGTCACAATCCCCTCATCGCCCAGCAGCGGGTCGTTCTGGTATAGCCCGGTGTCGAGCTTGCCCGCAACGTCCACATGGTGCGCCCCGTCGGAGAGTGCCGTGAGGTGGATCGGAGAGCCGATAGGGGTCTCTGCACTCCAGGCTCCTTCATCGAGGCGCCACTTGTAGTGAGTGTATCCGCTGCCCCTCGGCCATCCTGAGGCGGGAATACCGAAACCGGCCCGATTCACCCCGACCACAAGCGTTGCTTCGGGGAGATCCGTGGTGCCGGTGGGTTCGCCGCTCAAGGAGGCACCGCGTGAGATCACACCGCCTTGATCGCGTCCATTGGGTCCGGTTCGGAGGGCGGGGGATCCGGGCTGAAGACTGAACCAATCCCATAGAATTTGCGCCTGTTTCCAATTACTGAACACCGTCTCATTGACCTGGGGAATGTGTTTAAGCAGGGGATCGGCTACCGTGTTCCCGACTCCCGGTCCGCCCCAAGTCATGGAGAGGATATTGCTGTTCAGCGTGACCGTGGTCTGAGCGGAGTCGTAATTTCGTACCAGTTTTGGCACGTCGACGATGACGTTGGCCTCAAGGTAGTAGCCGCGCGCGAAGGTCGTCAGGGCAGGGGTGGTGTCGCGAACGTTAATGGCACCTGAGTCGCCATCAATGCCCCCGGTTTTTGTCATATGGACCAGGGTGTTGTTGAGGAAGGTGTAGAAATTCCCCTGCTTTGCGGTAGCCGCATTGTCGCAGTCGAAGAAGAGGTTTCCGATCACGGTGATCTCCGAAGTTTTCCCGCTATTGTTGCCTCCGGAAACCGCTGCGGCGGTGTCAGGGGTATCGCCATTACGATGAACATGCAGGAAAATGTTTCCTTCGACCCAGGCGTCCGTGCCGTCGATATCCACCCCATCATCCTGTGAGCCCGTGAAAACGTTGTTGATGAAATGCACCACCGGGGCAGGGCGGTTGCCGCCGGTAAAATCGACCACGTCGTTGTAGCCGGTGGGGGAGCCAAAGAAATTTCGAAGGAAAAGCCCATGGCCGCCCGTTTTTACGCCCTGCGTGCCGTGAACCAGTTCGAATCGAGCGGTAGCGGTTGGAAAAAGACAGTCGCGGATGACGAAGGAGGCACCGTCTACATGGATATAGGGAGCGCCGGTGTTCCCGAAGGTCAGAGAGTCGAGGTAGGCGGTGCCGGCCGCCACTTCAATACAGGGGGTTCCCGTGGAGGCCGCGTTGAATTCAAAATGGGCATGCGAGATGCGGGTCTCGGGAGAATCTTCGCTGCCTTGAATAGTGAGGTGATCCCAGTTTACGGCTCCGGGCGCGCGGGTGAAAAGGATCGGAGCGTTGGGGGTTCCCTCAGCCAAAAGCCGGCCCCCGTCCGCGACGGTGATGCCCACGCCCGAATCCAGTTGGACGGTCACCCCAGGTTCGACTTCCAGAGTTGCTCCGTTCGCAATGGTGATCTCCCCGCACACCAAGATGGGACTGTCGGTGGCTCGCCACACGTTTGCTCCCGCCAATGTTCCGCTAGCGCAGTGGGTCACATTGGTGCGAAGTGAGAGGTCGAAAATCTGTACGAAGTCACTGCTGCAGGACGATTGGTTCAGACCCATCACTGCAAGAACATGGGTTCCCACAGCGAGTCGCCCCGCGACGAGACCTAGATCGTAGCCGCGCGCGTCCTGCTTGTTGCCATCCCCTTGCGATGACTCATGAAGAGCCGTCGCGACGTCATCAAACTTGGGCTCCGCAGGCGTGCCCGGGCTGTTCTCACTCGCCAGGTAGATGCCGTCCAGCCAGGCGATGAACCCATCATCCCAATCGACCTTCAGAAAGAGATGTGCGTTCGGATCCGAAGCGCTCGAGACCTGAAAGGTTTTTCGCATGGTGAGTGTGGAATACTTTCCTTTCATGTCTGCCAGCAATGTCTGGCAGGAGGACGTCTCGGTGGTGTTGTCGGCGAAGCCGAAGCCGCCCTTACCCGTTAGCCAAGTCGCATCGAGGTTCAAATCGGAGGCCGTTTTCCAATTGGCGAGCGGAGCGCTACTGCCTTTTCGGTAACGCCAGGTGTCGCCATGGTTGACGAGAGGC
>JAYTTC010000834.1:0-3000 GCA_043745255.1 Verrucomicrobiales bacterium | reverse complement strand
GGTTGAAATTAAGGTGCGGGGCTATCATCTTTCTATTCGCCGTCACGAGGCCGAACTTATTCTGGTTCGGTTGAAATAAGGCCGTCGGATATGTCCGCTATTGCGCCTCAATCACCCTCCCCCAAGCAATCGAGTGCGATTCCGTACGTGATCCTGACTGGAAATCCGAACTGCGGCAAGACCACCCTATTTAACGCACTCACAGGACTCCGAGCCAAGGTGGGAAACTACCCTGGAGTCACAGTCGAGCGAAAGGAAGGGAGGCTGCAGGGTTGCCCGCAGCCTATCCAAATTCTGGATCTTCCTGGCACCTACAGCCTGAGCCCACAGTCCCTCGACGAGCAAGTCGCACGCGACGTCTTGTTTCACCGAGTTCCAGAGGTGCCGCCTCCCTCGGTGGTGGTCATCGTGGTGGATGGCTCGAATCTCCAGCGCAATTTGTATTTCGCCTCCCAGGTCATCGAGTTGGGCTACCCCACGATTGTGGCGCTCAACATGATGGATGTGGCCGAGGCCAATGGGCAAAGCATCGACACGAGTCAACTCTCCCGGGCTCTGGGAGTTCCGGTGGTGCCGCTGGTGGCGAGCTCTGGAAAAGGGTTGAGCGAGCTGCGCCAGGCGATCACGCGATTCGTGGAATCCCCCTCAGCCGTCCAGCCGCGCCTCTTCTGCGAACTCCCCGAGCCTTTCGGTCATGAGGCGGAGAATTTGGCGGCGCGTCTTGAAACCCTCTTCCCTGAAACGCGCTACCACGCCCTTTCCGAAGCGTTGCTGGTGCTGAGCGACGAAAAAATACTCGACGCGACACCCGTCCGTTATCCGAGCGACCTCGTCGCATCCGTTCATCAAGCTCGTAAACGGCTTTCTGATCAGGGAGTGGATTGGAGGAGCGCCGCCATCGAAGCGCGGTATGCGCGGATCACTGCCACCGAGCAGATGGTAATGACGGTGACGCGGGTGGAAGAGGACTCGGTCACCGATCGGCTTGATCGGATCTTAACCCACCGCGTTTGGGGCGTGATCATCTTCGTGGTGCTGATGGCACTGATGTGTCAGTCCATTTTCAGCTTTGCGAAGATTCCAATGGACTGGGTTCAATGGGGCGTGGACTGGCTGGGTGCCATGGTAAGTCGTCAGCTTCCACCCGGACCCTTCAGCGAGTTGATCGAGCTCGGTGTGTTCAAAGGGGCAGGTGCCGTGATCGTCTTCCTGCCGCAGATTTGTCTGCTCTTCTTCTTCATCGGCTTACTCGAGGACACAGGGTATATGTCCCGCGCCGCATTTCTCATGGATCGTCTGATGAGTAAGGTGGGACTTCATGGGAAGAGCTTCATCCCGATGCTCAGCTCGTTTGCCTGTGCCATCCCAGGAATTATGGCCACTCGCACCATCGAGAGTCCCAAGGATCGGTTGGTCACCATCCTGGTCGCACCTCTGATGAGCTGCTCAGCGCGGCTGCCCGTTTACACCGTGTTGATCGCAGCCTGCATTCCGAACACCCCCATTCTCGGTGTGCTAAAGCTGCCAGGTCTGGTGATGCTTGGAATGTATATGCTCGGGATCGTGGTCGCATTGATGATGGCTTGGTTGCTCAAGCGCACTCTGCTCAAGGCCCCCACTCCGATGCTCATCCTTGAGTTGCCTCCCTACAAATGTCCGCTCTTTCGTGTGGTGGCGCGGCATATGTGGGATCGTTCGAAGCTCTTTCTGCGACGCGCTGGCACGGTGATTCTCGGGATCAATATTCTACTCTGGTTCCTCGCCAGTTATCCAAAGCATCCTGGAACAACACAGGCTTTCTCCCAACGCAGGGCGGCACTCACAAGCGCGGTCGCGTCTAGCGATGCCGAACGGAAGAGCCTGAACGATCGCCTGAGCTTACTCGATCACGAGGAGTCAGGGGAACGGCTGCGGGGGAGTTTTGCCGGCATGATGGGACAAGCCTTGGAGCCTCTCTTTCGGCCGCTAGGATTCGACTGGAAGATCGGCATCGGTATCGTGGCCTCCTTCGCTGCGCGCGAGGTCTTCGTCAGCACCATGTCGTTGGTCTATAACGTAGGCGAAATCAAGGACAAGGAGGTCGGGATGCAGAGCCTGGCTCAAATCATGCAGGAGCAAAAAGGAGCGGACGGGCGTGCTCTCTATCGGCCCAGGATCGCGCTTTCGCTGATGGTTTTCTATGTCTTCGCTCTCCAGTGTGTAAGTACGGTTGCTGTGGTGCGACGCGAAACAAATGGCTGGAAATGGCCCCTGTTTCAATGGTGTTATATGGGGGTCCTCGCTTGGGGTTTAGCGTGGGTCACTTATCAGGTTTGCCCCTGGTTCGGGCTTACTTGAGGGAAGTCGGAGGAAGGGGCCCTGAGCCGCTGAAACCGCTTTCGAGACGGACTATCGGTTTTACCGGATGATCTATGAATGCTGTGCACTTCTCGCGGTTGAAATCTCCCATCGCGCGAATCCTATTTCGCTCGGCCATCGGATTTGTCCTTCTCCCGATCACCCTTCCCGCCGTCATTCTGACATTCCCAATCGACACCAACACCTCCACCGTTAAGATGTCGCTCGACGTTCTCTCAAAGACCGACATTCAAAACGGAAAGCTCTCTGGAAGCGTTACCGTGGACGTCGATCCCCTGCCCCTTCCGACCCGAGTGGCGATTCAGGACTTCACCATCGAGTTGGCCGCACCCATCAACTTCTCTCTCGCGTTCGGGTTCTTCGGATCCGGGACTGCTCATGTGGAGAAGCTCACGCTCAAACGTCATAACCCGCCCGAGATTCCAACTTACTCGCCATTGGCGGAAGGTCAGTTCACTGCCGCCAATGTCAGCTATAGCACGTTTGGCGATGGGAACTATAACGTGACCGGCGGGGTCTGCACCCTGGTCGAAGCGGCGGGACGGCCTTGCGCGGATAACGTTGATTTTGACAACAGCCCGCCGCAGATTATCGATACCATCACGGGCTCGCTGACCTTCGGATCCGCCAAGGCGACGCTGG
>JAYTTC010000833.1:0-3001 GCA_043745255.1 Verrucomicrobiales bacterium | reverse complement strand
TATCGCAATGCACTCGGCTCCCCTCATCCCTCTGGCCATCGCAAACCAAAGGGATGTCGCCGCAGATCACGCCCGAAATGAGCTAAACTGTTACCCTTTGATGATGCTGTCGGTCACTCCGGCATCGATCGCCGAGCCGGCGAGTTCTTCGGAGAGAGTCCCGGACACAAGGAAGAATGGAAGATCGGGATACTTGGCCCTGACCATGGCGAGCGAGGTGAGACCGTTGATCTGGGGCAGGGAATCGTCGCAGAGAACCGCGTCCCAGCCGCCTCGCAGCAAAGCCTGCTGAAGGGCGGAAGGAGAATCAACTCGCTCCCAGATAGGATTCAGCCCGCCGCGTCGAAGCTCTCGAAGCAACAAGAGGGCATCATCCTCGGAGTCCTCAACAATCAGTAAATGAACGTCCTGCGCAGTGATTTGCATGCGAACAATCCAACAGCCAAAACAACAGTGTGAGTGTTTATAAGACGAAGTCCCCGGAAAGAATTCAACTGGAAACTCCCGACCGGAGATCAGCCACCAGATCTTTCACGTCCTGTTCCACCGTGTCCCAGGCGCACATGAAGCGGCATCCGCCCTGCCCAATGAAGGTATAGAACCGCCATCCCCGACTACGCAAGCGCTCCGCCTGACTCGCGGGAAGCTCCACGAACACGGCATTGGCTTGTCGCGGAAACAGCAGCTTGACCCCGGAGATCGCCCGCAACTCCTGCTCCAACAGTGCGGCCATCGCGTTGGCTTGGCCGGCGCGTTTCAGCCAAGCACCGCCCCGCAACATCCCAACCCAGGGTGCCGAAAGGAAGCGCATCTTCGAAGCCAACTGCCCCGACTGCTTACAACGGTAGTCAAATTCTTTTGCCAACTCGGTATTGAAGAACACCACCGCTTCGCCCACCGGCATCCCGTTCTTGGTTCCGCCAAAACAAAGCACGTCCACACCCGCTTGCCAGGTAATCTCCTTCGGAGTCACCCCGAGGGAAACGACTGCGTTCGAGAAGCGCGCGCCGTCCATGTGCAGTTTAAGCCCATGCTTCTTGCACATCGCCCAAACCGACTTGATCTCGTCCACGGAATAGACCGTCCCCAACTCCGTCGACTGCGTGAGACTCACCGCCCGTGGCTTGGGATAGTGAATATCAGCCCTCTTCTTCACCATTCTCTCGATTCCTGCTGGGTCCACCTTTCCATTCGCCCCGTCCAGGAGGAGCACCTTGGTCCCGTTGGAGAAAAACTCCGGAGCCCCGCACTCATCGGTTTCGATATGAGCAGTCTCGTGACAGAGGATGCTGTGGTACGACTGGCACATCGATGCGAGTGACAAGGAATTCGCCGCAGTGCCGTTGAAGGTAAAGAAAACCTCGCAGCGAGTCTCAAAGAGATCACGGACATGATCCGCCGCCTGAGCCGTCCACGGATCGTCCCCATAGCTCGGCACATGCCCCGTGTTGGCCTCGGCCAAAGCCTCCCAGGCCTCCGGACAGATTCCGGCATAATTGTCACTGGCAAACTGACGGATGCGCAACGTCGCTGAGCTCATGCGGGAGAACGTTAGTGGGTCAGTTTCCCCGAGTCCATCCTTCCGTCCTGCCTAGCAGCCTGTCGGACTTATTCCCAACAGACGAGAGTCCGGCAACGAGGGTCGTTTGTGATGAGCTATCTCCAAGGATTCGCCGTGACAGGCTGCTAGATATTTTCCTTCGGACAGAAGAGCTGAGCCACTTCATCCTGAACGCCGTTGATGAGCTGGACCTGCGCTAGGTCCGGGTCAATAGGCGAGGCACCGGCAGCGAGCCCAGGAGGCCGACACCCAGAAAACCCTGGAACCAATAGCCTGTTCCTGAACTGTGCGAATCGAAATGGAGAACGGTCAGCGTTTCAGCAGATGCTCGTGAAAAAACAGAATCGAGGCCAGGAACTGGAAGTCGGCGTTTTTCTTTTTCCCGAAGCCGTGCCCCTCGTCCTTCGCCATCAGATACCAGACCGTGCCACCTTGATTGCGAATTGCCTCAGTCATCTGCTCTGCCTCGGTGAGCGGCACACGTGGATCATTCTTCCCCTGAACCACGAATAAAGGCTTCTTGATCGCGGACACTTGGGTGGTGGGTGAAATCCGCTGCAAGAACTCCGCCATCTTCGGATCGCGTTCGTCACCGTACTCCACGCGACGCAGATCACGTCGGTAGTCCTGCGTGTTCTTAAGGAAAGTCAGAAAATTCGAGATTCCCACCACATCAATGCCACAGCGCAGCTGATCATTGAAATGTTCCATGCACGCCAGCACCATGTAGCCTCCATAGCTCCCGCCCTGCACCGCCAGCCGCTCCGCATCAAATCGCGAGTCCTTGCGAAGCCAATCGATGAAAGCCCCGATGTCCTTGACCGAGTCCTCCCTCTTGAACCCATTGTCGAGCATCAGGAAGGTTTTTCCGTATCCGCTCGATCCGCGGACGTTGGGGAGCAGGAGCGCCACTCCGAGTTCCTCCATGTAATAGTTCATGCGACCGAGAAACGTTGGCTGGCTTTGTGACTCCGGTCCGCCGTGAATGTAAATCACCACCGGACGCGGCCCAGGAAAGCGTTTAGGATCGGGACGGTAGAGAAAACCGGAGATTTTCAATCCATCGAAGCTCTTCAATTTCACCAGCTCTGGTTTCGCAAACCCGGAAGCGTCCATCCCACCGATCTCACTCTCGGTCCAGCGAGTAAGCACTCCGGTTTTCGAATCGAGCGAGTAAGCATCGCTTGGCGTATTGGCGGAAGAGAGGGTAAACCCAAGGTCGCGACCCTTGGCATGCCAGCTCAAGCCACTGGCCATGCCTGAAGGAAGCTTCGGCTTCAGGACGATCCTCCCGCTCACAGGATCGATCAGATACACCACGCTCAGCCCACTTTCATTGACCGAAATCGCGAGCCGGCGACCGTCTTGCGACAAAGCGAATTCTTCGACATCCCACGGGATGGAGCCAGTCAGCAAAGTTTCTCGCCCGGTGGCAATCTC
>JAYTTC010000832.1:0-3002 GCA_043745255.1 Verrucomicrobiales bacterium | reverse complement strand
GTTCCCGACATTGCTGCCGCCTCCGGGCAATCCGATCGCCGGGGTCAGAATCGGCTCCGAGGTAAGGAAATTAGCAGTGTTCACCGGGCCGAGCACTTCGGCAGCGATCTCGGACACGATCGGTGTTCCCCACCAGACCTGAGTCGCGATCAAACTCACTGCGCTCTCCGCGACAGCATTGGTCACGTTCAACTTCATCACCGAGTTTCCGAGGGTCAGCTTTGAGGTATCCGCCTGATGGGCCCCGATGAAATTGCTCAGCAACAGAGCCTCGCTCGTGTTGAGCTGCGCGCCGTGGAGGAGGTTGAGTCCGAAGGGCGCATTGTTCTGCGCGGTAAAGGCCACCACGGTCGGAGAAACACCGTCGAGAGTCAGGCCCTGGCCGTAGTTTACGAACAGATGTTGCAATGACGAGAGTCCAGCCCCGCTTGCCAGCACAATTCCATCCCAATCGCCGGGCGAAGCGTTGCCTCCCGCGACATCAAATCCCGAGGTGAAGACGATCGGATCCAGCGCCGTTCCGATGGCGAGCAATCGTCCGTTCTCAACCCGTATTCCTGTTCCGGGACCAAAACGGAGCGTCGTCCCAGGGAGCACGGTCAGCGTGTGGTTGCTGTTCACCGTGAGCAGTCCGTAGATATCAAGCGTTTGCCCTAGGCCTCCGATGACGATGTCCCCTGCAATCGGTCCGGTCAGAGGATCGCTCCACGCCGTCGCCGTCACTTGGGGGTTGAACGAACCGCCAAGACTGTAGCCCACGAGAGCGAAGTAATAGGTCTGCGCCCGGTCCAAACCTTCGACACGCGTGGTGCGCAGACCCGGTTCCAACGTCGCTTTCGGCGTCAAGCCGACGACGGAGCTAAACGGAGCCGACTCTGAATAGAGCCGGAATCCAGCGAATCCGAACAGAGTGCCGGAGTTGTAGGTCCAGTTGAGCACCGCAGCGTTGGCTGCTCCCGCCGTGACTTGGAGAGCGACCGCAGGAGGAACCGCGCTCGCGATACGGAGCGTGAACGGAGTGATCGCAGCGGCGCTGTTACCGGCCTGATCCACCGCCGCGACCGCGACATAATAGCGAGTGTCGAGGGAAAGACCGGTGAAGACGTAACTTCGGGCGGCGGCTCCCTGACTGGACAACGGGGCCAGCCCCGCTGTGGTGGTAAACGGGGTCGAGCTGACATAGACACGGAAACCTCCGAGATCCGACGGCGCGGAGTAGGCAGACCATCCTACGGTAGCCGAGGTGCTGTTGGAGGACACCAAGCTGAGTGTGGGATGCGCAGGAGGAAGGGTATCGACGATGACTCGGAAGGCGTTGGTTTGAGCGAGCACGCTTCCGTAAATATCGGCAGCGAGGGAGACCAACACAGCATTCGTGCCATTCTGCGCTGCACCAAAAGTGATGGGCGGCGTGCGATAGGTATCGCCCGGCAGCGTGGTGGAATACCAGAGGCCGCCAGCCGGAACTACTGCCTGAACCGACGCCGCAGCGTTGCTCATGACAATCAAGGGCTCGGGCACGGCACGCATGCTGCGGTCGAAGCGGAGAACCAGCTGATAATTGGAGAGCGCAGGAATGGGATTCGGCATCAACGAGTAGCCGCCCACTGCGATATTGGACACCACGCCGAACGCATCCGCGACGGAAGGGACGATGGTGCGCGAATCAAACTCCGCCACCACTGCGATGTTTGTGGCGTCTGCGGTCGAGAAGGTTTTGCTGAAGCTGGAGTTGGTGCTAACCGCAGTTCCATTGAGCGTGAAGCGGCGGAAAGTGTAGACGTTCGGAGGATTAGTGATGCCTGACGCGACACTGAGAGTGGCAGTCTGCCCGTTGTTGTAGGTGCCGGATCCTGAAACAGTACCAACTCCACTGGGAAGGGTCGCGGTAATAACCACATGGAAAGTATTGGCTTCGATGTAATTCGCTGAGACCGACCGATTGCCGGTCACCCGATTGGTCCAACTCGAAGTGGTCGCAATCACCGAACCGTTCTCAGTCCAGTTGGTGAAGACATACCCAGCGTTGGGCAAAGCCTGTAAGACGCTGGTAGAGCCATGGAAGTAAGAGCCGGCTCCGCTAATCACCCCTCCCAAAGCTGGATTATTGGAGGCGGCAATCTGATAGCTGGGCAAAGTGAAATTCGCCACCAGCTGGCGATCGCGAGTAACCGGGAAGGTGTAGCTCGCGCTGGCGCTCTGCAACACACCTGACTCTGTCCAGCTTGCGAACTGATACGGCAACGCGGAGGTGTTCGCGGTCGCCACCACGGTAAGGTTGGTGCCTGAAGAGTAACTACCGCCTCCACTAGCCAACCCTCCGGCGGGGGGATTTGCGGACACCGCGATGGTGAATTTCTGGGAAATATCGAATCCAGTGGTAAACGTATTCTGCTCCGCACTGGCGTGACTCACTGAGTCGTATTCGAAGAATTGGTTCAGGAGATCTGTGGTGATCTGCACCTGATAGACGCCACCCGCAGTCGTGGTCACAGCCGTCGCGCGAGCCAGGGTTCCGTTCGCAGGGAGGTTTGCAGCGGTGGATTGCTGCACGTCTTGAAGGATAGTGCCAAAAGTCAGGTTTCTAATCAGTAAGCGCTCCTTGAATCCGCCATTCGCAGGCGCATTACCGCGATTCGCCGTCGTCCACTTGATATTAAAGACGCCCGAACCGTCAGGCCCGGTCACGGTCAAGCCTTCCACGGTGAGATCGGGATAGGGTGCCAGGTTCACGTTGAAGGTCGTGCTGGAGAGTGTGATGTTATCCCCTTCGAGCAGGAACTCGTTCACCGCATTGCCGGAGTCCGTCTGCACGATAACGTAGTAAGGTCCGCTGATCCCCTCCGGAAGCGTCGCCGACTGATTCACGGTGTAGCTCGCACCCGAGTTAAGAATCCCGTTGTGCGTATAGACCCCGAGCAGAATGTCATCCCCGTCCCCGAGCACAACATTCTGCGAAATGACCACCCGATCCGACCAATTCCCCACCACGGTGGCTAAAG
>JAYTTC010000831.1:0-3013 GCA_043745255.1 Verrucomicrobiales bacterium | reverse complement strand
GGAGGAGCTTTTACTGTGGATGGCACGGATGGGAGAGGGAACAAGTTCCGAGAACCTACTTCTGTCGGGACATCGCGGCCGCTGAAGTGGGCGGCGCTCTCACGCAGCGACCCATTCAGGCTTTCTCCATGGATCCAGATCTCGCCCGCTTTTAATTGCACCCGAGGCGGGTGGGGATGGGTCAGACAATCGATTCTAGAATGGTCGGCAATGTGTCGAGCGTCTTACTCCAGCCGCCGTAGGCCGTCGCCCTTCCTTCGGGTGTTAGGCTAGGAGCCAATAGATCCCACCCACTGGCTGAGAGACATCGTTCGAGTGAGACAGGACGCAGCTCTCCGCTGTTTCCCAGCTGATGTTTGCGAACCACCAGATTGGCAATCTGCACCGCTGCCACGATCGTTGGATCGTTCTTCGCGTTCTCCGGTGCGCCATGAAACTGAGCCGCCTCGACCAATACCGGGGGGAAGTTAAGCCGACGGAGATAATGACCCCCAAGCTCCATATGATCCATGCCCAGGACGGCCCGCTCCGCATCGACGAGATGCATCGGTTCCTCGGCAATACGGCGATGGATCTCCAGAAAGTGTTTCGGAAATGAGGCCGCCATCACGATTTTGCCCACATCGTGGACCAGCCCCGCGATGTAGTCCGACTGGTCGGTCGGCGCGACCAAGGAGATGAAGACCTCCCGCGTCATTAGGGCGACCGCAATGCAGTGCTGCCAGAATGGACGCCAGGGGAAGGGTGTGTTTCCGGCCAGCTTCTGAAAATCCTCGATGACTGGGGTGGCCATCGCGAGATGGCGGATCTGCTCCGTTCCGACGAAGAACACCGCTTGCTCGATATTGGTGACGGGTTCCGCCAGACCGAAGTAAACCGAGTTGACCATCCGAAGCACCCGAGCGGTGAGGCTCGGGTCGCGCTCGACGATGTCGCAGATTTGATGGGTATAGGTCTGGCCTGCGTTCAGGAGCTTGATGATATCCTGGGCGTTCCGATTGAGAGACGGCAGCGACGGGCACTGCGCTACCCGCGATTCGATCAGATCGCGTCGGAGAGGCGCCGGCCCTTTTTCCAAAGATCGATTTGTCGTCGGTGTTTCGATCACACCTCCTTCAATCGTCATGTTTGCGGAAAACTGATGCCCAGAAACTGATTAAAAAAGGGTAAAGTGCACTATAGGACTGTCGATGTATCCCTTGCGTGATCGATGTCTTGCAAGAATTGGCGAAAGGAGCCGTGTCGGAAGTTTTCAGCACGATGCTTTCCATCACGACGCAGCCTGACCCGTCGCTAAAGCTGATCAACAACAGCAGTCAGCACATCGCCAGTTCCGTCGGATTTATCGGGCGGATCACCGGAGTTATTTTTATCTATTCAGACGATGCCTTTGCTCGCGTGATCACCTCCAGGATGCTGGGGATGGATCCCAAGGATGTAGACGAGGATGCGATGGTGAATGATGCGATGGGTGAACTTGGAAACATGGTAATGGGTCATATCAAGTCCCGCCTCTGCGATCGCGGCCTATCCTGCGTGCTGACGATTCCTTCGATTATCCGAGGAACTCAATTTTCCGTCGAGCCGGTTACCAATGCCACCCGTTTGGTGCTCGGATTCCGATGCGATGAAAAAAACCAGATCGCGATTGAAGTTCTCATCAAAGAGACCGACGGAGCGCAGCCTTAACACGTTTTTAAGCCACTGAGGAACACACTGCTATGGGACGTAAGATACTCACCGTTGACGACAGCAAGACGATTCGGATGATCGTTGCCAAGGCATTCAAGCCCTTTGATTGCGAGGTTCTGGAGGGATCCAACGGGGTTGAAGGGTTGGCTCTCGCCGCGCGTGAAAAACCCGATATTATCATCCTGGATTTCACCATGCCGATCATGGATGGCTTCGAGATGCTCTCGAAGCTGAAAGCGGAACCCGATCTCAAATCCATTCCGGTTATCATGCTAACGGCTGAAGCGGGTCGGGAGCAGGTGTTGAAAATCGCCAAGCTTGGCGTGCGCGACTATTTGATCAAGCCCTTCAAAGAGGAGATGATCGTGGAGCGCGTAAGCCGCGTGATCGATCTGAAGCCGCGGGGCGAAGCGGTCGCGAAGGTGAAGAGCTACGACGACGTCATTCATATTTTGGTAGTGGACGACAAGCCGGCCATCGTGGAGCAGATTCGCGCAGGTCTGGCGAACACCAATTGGAAAGTCGAAGGGGTCAGCGCGCCGGGCCAGGCCGTGGATTTCTGTAGCACCAAGGTGCCGGATCTCATCCTGACCAGCCTCACTCTCCCGGAAAATGGGGGTTACACGCTCTTCCAGATGCTTCGCAACAGCCAGAAGACCAAGAACGTTCCGATCTTCGGCCTGACGGTGAAGACGGACACTGAACAGCAAGCTCGCGCACAACAAAGCGGCTTCACGGGCGTGCTGACCAAGCCAATCGATTTCGATGAGTTGAATATCCGCGTTTGCAGAACATTGAACCTCGATACGTCGCTGCGTTACTTCAACCAGAAGGACGGAGCCTTGGTGATGACGCTCCCGTCGGATTTCAACCCGGGCGTGGCCAACGAGGTCAGCTTGCATCTCCGCACCAAGGTAACCTCTGCGGTGGACGCGGGCCTGGACAAAATGGTCATCGACCTGAGCCAGCTTAAGAAGGCGGACATCACTCTCATCAAACTGGGCCTGAGTGCGATTCAGCTCTGTCACGAGCTCTCCCTCAAATACAGCATGATCGGCTCGGAAGCAGTTTGCCAAGAATGCAAGAATTACGAGGAAACCAAGGACTGGCGGCTGGTGACCAGCTACCAGGATGCGATGACACAACTCGGGGTCAAGGTTGCGATAGCGGCCTGAGCCCTGAGAGTCTAGCAGACGATCTGACGGCCGCCGGCTCCTGGCAACTCGGTTGCCCGGGCCGGTTTCGTCATTTCGTTGACGTGGATATCACGCTCCGTTCCAGCCCTGTCTTTGTGGTCGCGCTGCTGACACTCGCTTTGGTG
>JAYTTC010000830.1:0-3019 GCA_043745255.1 Verrucomicrobiales bacterium | reverse complement strand
CTCAATGGAACGTTGCACCATGACTGGCAATCGGAACGGCGTCGATGACTCGAGCGGGTTGGGTGAGTACGTGAAATGCCTCTTCAGCGACAATACCCGTGACGGAGGTTTCACTCGACAGCCGAGGTTCGAAATGGACTTGTCGCGCGGAGCGACGGTCCGCCAGTGCGCGATTTACGGTCCTGTGCGAGAC
Source organism: Verrucomicrobiales bacterium (assembly GCA_043745255.1). Taxonomy (GTDB): domain Bacteria; phylum Verrucomicrobiota; class Verrucomicrobiia; order Limisphaerales; family UBA11320; genus UBA11320. Next base: position 2,826 of record JAYTTC010000830.1, on the reverse strand, counting down.
CCACTTTCCGCGATTCGACCGACCGACAATCGGCTTGAAGCCTCAGCTCCGGGCGAGACCCGGGACGATGGGCCGTCCTGGTGGAAGGAGATCGGGTATCACCCAGAGAATCCAGAGGCGCGTCCGCACCAGCCGGCCGCCGCGATGACCCGACAGAAGTAGGTTCTCGGAACAGGTCCCCCTCCCATCCCCCCTCTGCGCACTCCTAAACTCTGCGGTGAAAAAGCCGGGGATTAGAACCGCAGGCGGCCTGACCGCGTCGCACGTCTCGTCGATGCCCCCGATGCGCCGATACGGCGCACACTACAGAAGACAACCAACGCAATGGACAGGGCCCGAAGATTCGACAACCATATTGAGGACAGAAATATCCGCCCGACAGCACCGGCCCGGCCCAGATTTCTGTCCCGATGCTTCTGCCGTAAATCCCCATTCCCTTAGCCAATCCGGGCCCGTATCGTCGCATCCCCGCTCTATTTTCAAAGACACCCATGAGCGGATCGGCTCTTTTTCCGCAGGATAAATATCTAGCGGCCTGTCGCGGCGATTCCTAAGGGATAGCTCAGCACAGTCGACCGTCACAGCTGGACTTACGTCCGGTGGGGGAAAAGTCCGACAGGCTGCTAGCAACTATTCCGGCTCCGTGAGGGTGAGTGTGCGATTCATTTGGATGTCTCGATCCACCGTCTGTCGTTTGCCGGAAGGCCAGAGTATTTCTATGCGCTGGACTGAGGAGGCCTCTCCGAGGCCGAAGTAAAGTGGCAGGGAGCTCTGAGCGAGATGGCCAGATTTTCCATCGTGAAATTGAGTCAGTGTTCGCTCGCCTGCGGTCACGCGCACTCGCGCTCCCAATCCATCACGGTTTGATTTTCGCCCCGTCAAACGTATCTGAAGGAAATGCACTGGGTGACGATCGGTCAGAGTGCTCATTAGGACCATAGGGCCATCGCCCATCTCGTTGGTGACGATGTCCAGATCTCCATCCTCATCCAGATCCACCAGCACCGCAGAGCGGCTGCTGGCGGGTGCCAGCACGGGAAGCATGCCCGTGCGTCCACGCGCGAGAGGGTGATTGCGATCCGCTCCCGAACAGTCGAGCACGAAGGCGACTCGCATTTGCATGGCGGCGGGGCGGGGCTCGATCCCCAGGAGAAACTCCGCGTCTGCAAAACGGAGCCCCCCTTCGTTCAAAAGCAAGGAGTTGATCCCATAGCGGAAGCCGAAACCCATCCCTGCCGGGATGAAGGCGTCCTCAAATCCGTCGGCATTCAGATCTCCCACGCTAATGCCCCAAGGCCAGAAGGTTTCGGCACCGATTCGATCGGAAATTTCCTCAAACCGCTCCTTCCCCAGGTTACGATAAAGAGCGTTCCCAAATATATTATTGGAGGCGCCCTGCAGATAGGCATCTGAATTCTCCGTCGTGCACCAAGTCTCACTCTTGCGCTTCTCAAACCCTGTGCTGAAGTCGCGCTTGCTGATCTGTGTCTGAAGCCCTGTCATATCGGAGTGCATGTCGGTGACGAACAGGTCCGGCAGCCCGTCCTGATCAAAATCAAAGAACTTCACCCCCATTCCTCCCCAGGAGGTTTTCGGAAACAAGGATGCAGTCTTGTCTAGGAACCGCCGCCCTCCCTGGTTTTCAAGATAATGATTATCTCCCTGCATGTTCAGAATGTAGAGGTCGGGAAATCCATCGTTGTTCAAGTCGGTGAAGGTCGCGTCTCCACTCCAGTTTACCAAACGCAGTCCCATTTCCTCTGTTACGTCCTTGAAGCGGAAGTTCCCCAAGTTCTTGTAGAGAATGGAGTATTCGGTTCGCTCGGGAAAAAGATGTCCTTTGAAACCGTTGGTCATCCCCACGAAATAGCCCCCCGGTCCTGTCTGCTCCGTTGTGTAGCGACCCACGTTGCAGACCAACAAGTCCAGCAGACCATCGTTATCAAAGTCGACCATCACCACTCCCGAAGAATGCCCGGAGTAAACCACTCCCGCTTCCTTTGTGACGTCTGCAAACCTGCCGCCACCGAGGTTTTGAAACAAATGATTCCCATGCCGGACGGTCGTCACAAATAAGTCGGGCAGACCGTCGTTGTTGAGATCCCCGAAGGAGGCTCCAACCGACACCTGATCTACCAGCCCAACCCCTGCGCGTTCGGTCACATCCTCAAAACGGCCGCCGCCCACACTCTTATAGAGTCGGTTGGTTCCGAGCTGCGTCGTGAAATAGAGATCCACTCGACCGTCGCCATCGATATCCGCCGCAGCGACAGCGTTACCGTGATCATAGTGGTTTCCTCGGAAAAACTTTCCCGCATCCTCCACAATTCCGTGACGGAATAGGATACCGCTCGCCGCAGCCTTGTCAGTGAACTTGAAATCGTGAAACGCATGAACGCCACTCCCCGTCGCGATCTGTCGCTGGCCCCTGTCCTCGAGCGCTTTCGCCATGATCGCCGGGTCCGTCAGCAGTTTTGATGGGTCGCCCCTTGGGCTCCGGACGAAGGCAATGCTCCAAGCCAGATCAACCCGCTGCAGAGGGCAAAAACCAAAGACAGAGCACAACGAACCCAGAGTCCAAGAGTATTCAAAAGTTTCGGATGCATGGGAAATAAGTGTGCACCGCGGACTCAAGCTCGCAAGTTCAATGACTTCGGCACTCGCGGATTTGTTTGGGACGTCTGGTACGGGATGGAGTCCCGGTATTCTGGCGATGAGAATGTTGTCGTACGCGTTGTCAGCGATTTGATAGGGGTGGAATGACCACGGAATGGAGGTCGCCCTATTGCCACCCGCTAGCCTGCCAGTGGCCGCAGGTGAGGCCAT
>JAYTTC010000829.1:0-3024 GCA_043745255.1 Verrucomicrobiales bacterium | reverse complement strand
TAGAGCGGTTCGAAGTAAAGCGCGAGTCCAACCGGGTGCTTATTCGGGCTAAGCAACTGATATTTAAGCTCGGCGGACACGCCCTTAAAGTTGAACTCGCTGCTGTTCTGAAAGCCTGCCGTGCGCGCGACGAATTGATCGTTACGGAAGTTCAGATACCCCGACACAGACAGCCGGTCGGTCACTCCATACTCAATCTCCTCGCGGAAATCCCAGATGTGCTGATTGATGTTTCGGTCGCCAGCCGGGTGGCCCTTGCGGTAGGTGAGCCACTGCTCGAACTCCCACTTGCCCTTGGGGAGCACTTCGGATTCATAGACGTAGGTGAAGAAGCGCTCATCCGCATGCGCAACGAGGGTTGAAGCCGCCAGCGCTGCGCAAAAGAGTCGAGAATGTTTAATCATAGAAGAGCGGAGAGTAGGGGTGGTTCCAAACTCGCGCTTCCCTCAGCTTGCGATTCTTTGTCGATGGATTGCGGTCGAGAACGGACGACCTCGACGGCATCGGGTGGAGCAGGTGGAAGTGGGAGCGCCTAAGGCAATACCCACCGAAATCACCGTATGGGGTCACGCTCTGCTCGATCAAGCCACCAGCCCGGCCAAGGCAAAGCTCCAGGCCAGGAAGCAGGAAATGAGTTATCGAAAGTGCTTCGTCACGGAATCAGTGAGCAGGACAGGTGCTCATGAGTCTTTTGGATGTAACGAATAGGGAGGGGATTGGGCCGCGAGGCTCCGTTGGAAGGTCAGTTGCGATATTGTTTATGACAGGCGGCGCAGGTCTTGGTTACGGATTGGAATGCAATGTCGCGGGCGGCACCGTCCGTCTGTGTTACACGCAAGCGTGCACGGAGTTGATCTGCGGCTTTCTCGGCGGCAGAGAGTTTGGCCCGATAATCGGCGGGACGCTTCAATATCTCGTCGGTGCGGGCCAGTTCACGAAAGTGTTCCCAAAGAATGGTGGTGGTGTGTTCGGGCGTACGGTCGGGTTGATTGGGAATCTTGGCCCAGTCTGCCTTCTGCGCAGCCTTGAGCCGGTCGAACTCTTCGTCGATGGCAACCATCGTTTCGACCAGCGAGGAAGTCGCTGTTACTTCCGGGAGATTCCCCAGGCGCGCCAACGCGGCAGCCTCGGGCAAGCGGAACTCCATCGCGCTGCGGTAAAGCCCTCCGTAGTCTGCAGCGGTGCCGGCTTGTTTGAGCCAGGCGACAGCTTGGTTCGTTGTCCAACCAGCGGTCGCTTCGCACATCACCGCCACGGCAGCGGGGCCGCGATGCAGCCCATGATGACAATGGACATAGACCGGCCCGTCTGCGGTTTGCGCCGCCTTGGCGAGTTCGGCGACGCGATTGGCGGGAACGCCGTCGTAGCCAAACGGAAGATGAATGTATCTCAGCCCGTATTTACGAGCGGTTTCCACGTGAGGCTTGCTCCCATCCACGCTGATGAGGGTCTTCACGCCGAGCTTCGCGATTTCATCGAACGCTGCGTCGCAATCCGGCGAGTTGCCGGAGAAGACGTTGGGCGAGGCTCGGAAAAGATTGTGGAGATTTGTCGAGGGTAGCGGTGTGCCGACGGCGTTGGTGGGGGTGATGGCCTTTGATCCGGCGGGGGATTGTTGAGCGCCAAAAGGGTGGGTGATACCGAGAGCGGCGCTTGCCACCAGGAATGGCAGCAGAGTTTTTATAGCGATTGGACAACGGCTGATGAGGTTCCTCATTTGGACGATGTCACGAGAATAGTTTTCCGAGAGTGCATCCAAAGAATACTTCGCGTCGTTGATCACTCTTGGAATCCGCAAACGCAGCAACAAAAAATACAAGAAAGCGACTATGAACCATTTTCTCAGGCGTCGGACTTTGTACCATTCCAACCTGTTAGAACGCCAGCCTGTCCAGTGCTTTTCTTGGCTGGCACGGTGACAGAGAGACGCTCCCGATAAATGTCATTCATCAACAGATTATGCGAACTACAAAAGAACTTCCTGGACCCAAAGGGCTGCCGCCGCTGGGCAATCTTCTCCAATGGGATCTGCCGCGACTGCATCAAGTGCTCGAGAAATGGTGTCTCGAATTCGGCACCGTCTATTCCTTCGAGCTGGGGCTGCGCACAGCAGCATCTCGAGAGGGTCTTCCCGATGATCAATCGCCTCATCAACGCGGCGTTCCCCTATTAGCGTTACTTCAAGTTGCCTTCAGACCGTGAACTGGACAGATCATTGGACTCTGTTCGCGCAACGATTACCGGATTTATCACACAAGGGCGTGAGCGTCTTGCCCAGCACCCGGAACTGGCAGCGCATCCCACGAACTTCCTCGAAGCGATGCTGAGCGCACGAGCCGAGGGCGGTGCCGCGTTCACGGACGAGGAGATATACGGGAACGTGCTCACGATGCTACTGCCCGGTGAAGACACGACCGCCAATTCACTGGCCTGGATGATGCCGGAAAATTTATCCGTTATGTTTCATGAGCGCGGAGTTGAGCAACTCCTTAGTTAAATTCAAGTTAACTGGGTTGATGGACTCGTCTTGTTGACCGCGTGACGGCCCCCAGAAAGGCGACTCCGCTCAAGGCAGCGGCTTCGAATATGGCCGCCGGGGTCCATTCAGATCAGACCCCGACGGGCTTCTGCCCCGTCGGAACCAGTTCTCCGCAAGGCCCAGCGTACCAAGATAAAATGTGGGATCGTCAATGGAGGGAAAACCTGAGCGGGCCGGTGAACCGGAACTACCGCGTCGCCCCATGGCCGGGTTGCAAGAACGGTTCCTTTTATCCGCCGTTGCTCTTGAGCGATTCCGCTCCTTTCGAGGTATGGGTCGATTTCGCCTTCTTCCACTCCGAGACCTGCACCGGGTGTACGTCGTATTCCTTGGCTATCTGTTGGATCGTCTTTACTCCCTTGAGCGCCTCGAGGGCCACGCGGGCTTTGAATTCGGGTTCGTGTCTTTTCCGTTTTGCTTTCATTTTGTGTCGCGGGGGTTTGGGTTTATCACCCACACTCTACCGCCACAATCATAGCTTAGCT
>JAYTTC010000828.1:0-3025 GCA_043745255.1 Verrucomicrobiales bacterium | reverse complement strand
AACACTTCATCGAGCAGAGCTCTAATGCGATGCACATTCTCATCCCCGATCTGCACGAAGATCGACCCCGACTCCGTCAGCAGATCGCGCGCGACCGTGAGCCGATCCCGCAGGTAGGTGAGGTATGAGTGGATGCCATCCTTCCACGTGTCGCGGAACGCTTTGACCTGCTCCGGCTCTCGGGTGATGTGGGCGGCGTTGCCGTCCTTCACGTCGCGACTGGTGGTGCTCCACTGGAAGTTGGAGTTGAACTTGATCCCGTACGGCGGATCGAAGTAGATGCACTGCACCTTGCCCCGGAGCCCCTCGCGCTCGGCGAGTGACGCCATCACCTGCAAGCTATCGCCCAGGATCATCCGGTTCGACCAGTTCTGATCGTGCTGGTAGAACTCGGTCTTGTCCGCGCCTTTGGGGATCCCGTTGAAGTCGGCGAAGAGGTCGGCCATGAGCTCGCCCTCGTCGTGCTGCTGCTCCCGTGTCTGCCGCAGCAGGTCGTCAATCAGCGCCTTGGGGTGGACCTTCTCCTGGATGTAGAGCGGCGGCGCGTTGACGACCAGATCGCTCCAATCCTGCTCGTCCTTGCCGCGCCAGACCAGCTGCGGGTCGAGGTCGGTGTTCCGCGGATAGCTGAGCTTGACCTCCTCGCCGGCACCCCCGTGCATCGCCGAGTACTCGGCGGTGGGGATGTTCTTCCGCTTCGACTCCTCGTGGGTGAGGGTCTCGACGGATTTGGGGGTGGCACGTTTTGGAGACTTTGGCGGCATCTGTCCCTTTGATCATGATTAGGTGACTTCTATTAGGCCTAACAGGCCTAGAGAGATCTAAAGCAACTCTTTGTCAATAAACGACTTACAAATCCTACAGCCCTTTTCTAAGAGGGTTAAAGCCCTCCAAACAGGCGATCTCCCTCAAAGAGCGGCTTCGCTGTGGAACCACCGAGCCCAGCGTCGGGCTCCAACCAATCGGACCAAGCCCGCTTTCCGAAGTCCCTGCAAGAGGTCTTGAACCTGTCCTCTTGAAAGAGTATGCAGGACTTGATGAAGCTCAGACAAGTTGCTTCCAAGGACCCCCGCGGTCTTCAAATGCTGAAGTAACAAGGCCTTGTTTGTCTCGTGATCCAAGCCTCGGCGTCGCGTATACGTGCCTGCCTGCCCCATCGCCGACGCGACCCGCCGGCTAATGAGATACCGAACACTCCGGCCCCGACCGATCTGCTCAACCAACCCAAGCTCATGAAGGGCCGGGAGACGTGAGCGAAGCGGACGCGGGACATCCTGACCTCGCTGAAGGTGGTCGAGGACGAGGAAATCCTCCATCACAAAGCCCCGCAATGTCTCAGCGCTGATCTGTTCAACAACCGCCAACAAGGCCGCATTGGTAACGAGCCCGTCCAAGACGAGCCGGACTTCATGGGCATTCGAGCCCGTATAGCTCGGCAACTGTTTTCCCTGTTGCAGCGATCTCTCGAACATCAGATTGACGCCTTGGCCGGCGCGCTCCACCAGGCCAATTCGATTCATCCCTTCGGCCAGCCGCCGATTCCGCGGGTGCTGCTGGCTGAGGATATTCTCGGCAGTCACGCCGTCAGGAAGCCCACCAGGACTGACAACCTCGAGGCGTCGTGGATACTGCACAACAAACACGGATCGCGGGCTGCGATAGTCTCTGTGGGCTACTGCATTGAGCACTGCTTCTCTGACCGTTCCCTCGTCGAATGTGGGAATATCACGGCGGAAAAATCCTTCCTGAATACTCTGGCGATCGTTCCGAGCATTCATACGCTCCCACAGCACATCACTCGTAAGCAAAAAACCTTCCCGGAACTCGGCTCGATCCTGCGCGGGGCCAGCGGCCTCAGTGGAGCGATACTCATGGACGACTTCGGCGGCTGGTAAGAACCGATTCACTGACGCTGGCAGTCCAAGCAGAATCAATGCAGCATAGGTGATGTGGCCCTGATGATCGAGAAGATCAGCATCCCGCAAGAGCGCGTCATGGTCAAGTGCCGCAAGCCGCGCATTGCCACTTCTCGCGATCCATCGCCGCCTGAACTCCTCGATGGAAACAAGGCTTAGGTCGCTGAGCTCCAATCCGGGACACGCCTCAGCGGAGAAGTCCGGCTCCGTTTCTCGAAAGATCTCCTGCAATCTTTCCGGGGACATTCTCACCAGAGCGTCGCCGGCGCGCATCCAGTAGGCCCCTTCACAGCTGACAGGAAGCCCAGGTCGATGAGATGGGACGACAAACACCAATACGCGGCTGCCATCGATGTGGTGCTCTGACACCTGGACACGAATGTCAATCCGCTCATACAGTCCGGCCGCAGTTCGGCCCGGTTCTGCGAACGCCGCGGTTCCCACAATCTCCCGAGGACGCGCATCGGTTACACCGAGCAGAATGTGGCCGCCGCCTTCGTTCGCAAGTGCAGTCGCGTACTGCGCCAGTTCGTCGAATTGATAGCCCGTTCGCGCCGACTTGCACTCGAGACGATCGGCCTCTACCGCTCCGATCAAAGCGAGAAGCTGTTCATCGGTCATCATCCAATCGCCCGGCAGTCAGCGACCATTTTCCCGCCATCGGAAAGATGAAAGAACAAGGAAAGCCCAGCGAACATGTTGTTGACGTCAACAAAACGATCAAAACCATTGCAAGTAGTGGACTTACGAATCTTCGTGCTCACGCGTCCGCACTCTCCACCATCGCGACCGCCGGCGCCAGCGCGTCATCAATCAGCCCACCGACCCGACTCTCAATCTCCGCCGCGAAGTCGGCTTCGATGGCGTAGGCGTCGGTGAACTCCGCCGTCGCCCACCGACCATAACCGCCATGATGGTTGACGGAGGGCACCCAATAATGCCGTATCGTGGAAGCCTTCTCCTTGGCGTCCTCGCCGCGCCGACCCTTGATCTCGACCACCAGGTTCAGCAGGTCATCGTCACCGTGACCATCGTCAATCCTCACGATGAAGTCCGGCCGGTACCGACGCGCAGTGCCCCCCATCTGGTACGGCACCTCGAGTCCGAGG
>JAYTTC010000827.1:0-3028 GCA_043745255.1 Verrucomicrobiales bacterium | reverse complement strand
CCCGGCAGTGACCGGAGGGCTTGCTGGCTCGGCTCAGAAAGTGTTGGAGCTTCGATTCGACACCGTCATGCGGACCTTGGTTGGATCCAATACCTGCGCCCACGTCGGTCCTGGCGTCATCCCCACTCGTGGCTACTACGAAGGAATCGGCGCATCGATTTCATGGCGACCGCCCCCTCAGGAAACCGCTGGCGAGAGCAGTATGCCTTGGCGGGACGCCAGTTTGCCGAGTCGTTGAGCTGGGACTTGCTCCTCCCTCAGTGGCTCGACGTGTTAAGCCAGGCTACGGGGAAGACTTTCTCGATGACGCCGTAACAAAATATCCATTACAGCGCCTTTCTGTCCGCCGGAGGTAGAAGATGTCTCAATTGACGCCGTGGGATCCCCTCGGAGGTCAGCCCACGCCGGGGAGCGGCGAGATCGACGGGCAGATGGGGCAATAGGAAAGCGGGCTTATCGCTACGACCGCCGCGCGAGTAGTCGCTCCAGAGCGCCAGGGCGGTCGAGCTAGGATCCAATCGGCGCTCCTGGGTCAGAAAGGTGAACAACGCTTCCGCCAGCCGGACCAGAGCGATCTGGTCCGTTCTGGCGAGACGCGCGTAGAGCCAGTCGGACCAGCAAAGGAAGCTTTGGAATGGGGAGTCCGCACCGCTCCAAATAAGGGGGAGGGTTTGGGTGAAGTTGCCGCTATTTCCCACCAGATCCCAGTACCGCGCGAACCGACGCATTCGCTGCATGTCCGCGAAAGGAATCAGTCGGGTCTGGAGGATTTCGTAAGGCGGGTCGGCGTTGTAGCGCATATCCCATTCGGCGTCGTGCCGTACAATGGGCGTGCCGCGGAGCCGCTTCAGAATTCCGACTTGAATCTCCTGAGGTCGTAGCGCGAGGAGCCGGTCAAATCCCTCACCGAAGCTCTGCAGATCCTCCCCGGGCAGTCCCACGATCAGATCCGCATGAACATGGACCCCCGTGTGTTCGCGGAGAAATCGAAAGTTGTCGCTCAAAGCGACGAGGTTTTGTCGGCGGCTGATGAGAGCGGAGGCGTCTGGATTAAAAGTCTGGATTCCCACTTCAAATTGAATCGTGCCTGCCGGAAAACGCGCGATCAGCTCACGCAGTCCTTCCGGGAGCCGATCTGGAATCATTTCGAAGTGGTAGAATCTTCCCGGCTGGTGGCGATCCAGCAGGAATTGAAGAATCGCCCGGCTTACGTTCAGATTGAGATTGAAGGTGCGGTCGACGAATTTGAACTGCTTCAGTCCGCGATCGATCAGTCTCTGGAGATGTTGGAGGAAGAGATCCAATGGAGCCTGGCGCACTGGGATATCGAGCGAGGAGAGGCAAAACTCGCAGGTGAACGGGCAACCCCGGGAAGCCTCGAGATAGACCACCCGGTGCTGGAGATCTTGCTCGGAATAATACTCATAAGGCAGCTGCAACTGGTGGAACTCGGGAAGGGGTGCAGCGATGATTTTTTCTTCGGGCCGGGTGCCTGAGAGGAGTTGGCGGCAGAGGGCTGCGAAGGCCAGGTCAGCCTCACCCGTGACCACATAGTCGGCCAACTCCACGACGCGTTGGCCGATGGTTTCGTAACTCACTTCCGGCCCGCCCAGGATAATCACCAGATCCGGTCTGACGCGCTTGAGGGCGGTGATCACCTGCGCCGTTTGAGCGGTGTTCCAAATATAGACCCCCAGACCGACAATCGTGGGCTGCCGCTGCAGGATCGCTTCGGCGATATCGAGCGGCCGCTGGTTGATGTCAAACTCAGCGATGCAGGCCCGCAGCTGGAGCTCGCTGAGATTGGCGTAGAGGTACCTCAGGCCGAATGCGGCGTGCAGATACTTCGCGTTGAGCGTTGTCAGGACGATGTCCGCCATACTGCAAACACCAGGAGCCTGCGGGCGGTTAGAACTCGACGGTATGTCCCGGGCCAGGTTGCTCGATCCTGATCTTCGGGTGACGCGCCTTAATCTGTTCTGCGAACCATTGCCGGGAGTCCCCGTTGCCATGGCCCAAGACTACGGTTCGCGGAGAGACGCGATCCACCAGGTCCAGCAGCTCGTCGCGATTGGCATGGGCGGTGAGATCGAAATCCTGCACCTCGCATTTGTGGGTCACCTCGCCGGCACTGGGGCTGAAGATAAACGTTTCCCCCGGCTTGGATTTTTTCAGTCGTCCTCCGGGAGTGGAAGGCTCGGCGTACCCGACAAAGAAAATCGCTTGCTTGTCATCGCCGATCATACGCGCTGCGAGGTCATGAGCTGCGGTGTGCTCGGTCATCATGCCCGCTGTCACCACGAAGATTCGTCCGCCACGGAGGCGCATCTTCTCCGCCTGGCCTTTCTCGAGCACGACCAGATTCAGATGCTCGGTGAGTTTTAACTGACTGAGCTGCCGCTGCGTTCGGTGCGCCTCGATGTCGTAGATCTCGGTGAACACTCGACCCAGTCCGCCGATGTAGATGGGTTGATTCCGCAGTCGGCCGGACTTCATCATGACGGCCAGCAGGGCGAGGATCTCCTGAGTTCGACCCAGGGCGAAGGTCGGGATCAGCACGCAGCCTTTTCGTTTTTGCACCTCTTCCAAAGCGACGCACAGGCGTTCCACCTCTTTCTCCCGTGTGAATCCCTCGGGCAACGCACGGTTTCCGCGAGTGGTCTCCATGATGAGCACGTCGGCTTTGACGTCGTCGAATCGAGCTCCACGCAGAATGGTCTGATCACTGAAGCAAACGTCGCCGGTGAAAAACACCGTTTGTTTGCCTCCGCGCACCATCACGCCGGCCGATCCGAGAGCATGCCCTGCGTCAAGAAACTCAAGCGTCGGAGAAACCACGCCGGCCTGCCTCTTGTGATGAGCCGCCCATTCAATCTCGCGATTGTAGCGAAAGCCCTGGAAGACCGCTGCGATGTCGTCCAACTCGTCGTGGGAATAGAGAGGGTATTCCTTGATGCCCATCTCCTCGCGCTGCCGCGACATCACATTTACCGAGTTATGAAGCACGCGCTCGATCAGAAAATAGCTC
>JAYTTC010000826.1:0-3031 GCA_043745255.1 Verrucomicrobiales bacterium | reverse complement strand
GTCCTTGGGCTCTGGGACGTAAATGTCATGAGGTATGCGTGGATCGTCGGGGACGACACATAGAAAACGCGGGCCTCGCTGGAGGGTCCCTACGATTTGAGTGCGATGTCGCTCAAGAACTCGGAGGACGGTGCCGGTGGCCTGCACATGCTCCCCTGTACGCGGCGGTCTCGCAGAGACATCGCGGCGGACAAGGACTCTGTCCTCGTGGAGTGCCGTCCCGGTGGCGCTTTCCGGAATCGCGATTTCCTTCAGTGACGAATCGTCCGGAATGAGAAATCCCTTGCCCTGACGGTTCATCCGAATGCGGCCGGGAATCAGGTCTGCCTCCAGCGACAGGGTGTAACGATTACCCTTGATGCGCGCGATTTTGCCGACCTGCTCCAGTTCTCGCAGGGTGGCCTGCAGGTCCTGCTGACGTTCCGGTAGCAACCCGAGCAGCTGTAGTAATTCCGGCACGTTCGATGGGACATACTCTTTTTGTCCCAACAGTTTTAAAAGTTGGTCTGTAATGCGAAGGATAGTGCCGTGTGACAGGGTGAAACCGCAACTTCATATTCCATTCGACAGACTACGAGGAGGCTTTTCACTATGAGACATGGCTTTGACACCCTCCATCATGGTGGCTTTGGGAACTCCGGCTCCGGTGTTTTCGTTGCCGGACACGATCTCAGGCAAGACTGTGTCTCTTGCCGACTCAGCGGGGACACGAGCATTGCTGGTGATGTTTCTCTGCAATCACTGCCCTTATGTGAAACACATTCGAGTTCCACTCGCCCAGCTGGCAAGGGACTATCAATCTCGGAACGTGACAATCCTCGCCATCAGCAGCAATGACGCTGAGAGGTATCCCGCTGATGGCCCGGTACGAATGCAAGCCGAGGCCAAGGAGGCAGGCTATCCCTTTCCCTACTTGCATGACGAAACTCAGAGTGTTGCGAAGGCTTATCACGCGGCCTGCACGCCGGATTTCTTTCTCTTCGACCGAGACCGCCGATTAGCCTACCGCGGCCAGCTCGATGATAGCCGACCCGGAAACGGTATCCCCGTGACCGGAAAGGATCTCAGATCCGCGCTGGATGCCTTGCTGGACGGAGGTGCTCCTGCTTCCGCTCAAAAACCCAGCATGGGATGCAGCATCAAGTGGAAACCTGGCAATGCACCGAGCGATTCATGATCTTGTATCTTCGACGGTAAACTGAAACAACTCCTCGCATCGGAACTGTTTTCTATGTCTGTTCTTGCCATTGAAATCGGAGGCACGAAGTTGCAGGTGGTCCGCGGGGAAGATTCCGGAAAGATCCTGGACCGTCGACGCCTGACCGTGGCTCAAACCGCCGGTGCCGCGGGAATTCGCGATCAGATTCAAGCCTCCGTTTCCGAACTCCTAACCCATACGCCCGCCGGTGCCATCGGGGTCGGATTTGGAGGGCCGGTCGACGTGAGTGATGGGCGGATCGCCTGTTCTCACCAAATCGAAGGCTGGTCGGGTTTTCCCATCGCCGAGTGGTTGAGCACTCTCTCGGGTTTGCCGGTGAGAGTGGATAATGACGCCAATGTAGCCGCGCTGGGCGAAGCTATCCTCGGTGCGGGGCAGGGGTGCAACCCAGTCTGCTATGTGACGCTGGGCAGCGGTGTGGGAGGAGGGCTGGTGCTCGATGGGAAAATCTATCATGGCATGAAGCCGGGGGAGGTCGAGATCGGTCACTTGCGGCTGGATCGGTCGGGAGTGATCCTCGAAGAGCGCTGCTCAGGATGGGCCGTGGATCGACGGATTCGCGCAGCCGTGAAGAGCGCGCCGAGGAGTGAACTCGCTCGTCGCGTTTCCCATTTGGACCGCGGGGAGGCTCGAGTGTTGGGTGCCGCGATCGCCGACGGGGACACCCTGGCGCAAGGCATTCTCGATGAGACCGCGGAAGATCTCGCGTTCGCTCTGTCTCACGTCACGCATTTGTTTCACCCCGAAGTGATCGTCCTGGGCGGTGGGCTCTCGCTGATCGGAGAACCGTTGCGAGCCGCTGTCGCGACAGCACTTCCTCGATTCTTAATGGATGTGTTCCGTCCTGGACCGCGGATCGCCTTGGCTCGACTGGGGGAGGATGCGGTTCCCGTGGGAGCTCTCCTTCTCACGCGCGGACTATCAGGTGTCTGAGCGCGGAGAACTTGTTGCGCTTCGACATAAGTTCGTTAACGTCGCGCGCACGTCTTCATGAAACCGTTCAACGTTGGTATTATCGGCTACGGATGGGCTGCGACGGCTCATATTCCTGCGATCAACAACACCGGTCGCGCGCGCGTGACCTCGGTGCTCTCGTCTCGTCCACTCGACGATAAAAAGCTCAGCGAGCAACACGGATATCCGGTCCGCTCCTTCACTCGATTGAAGGATTTCCTCGCCCAACCCGACCTCGACGTGGTGGACGTCACGGGCTATCCCTGGGAGCACACCAAAAACGCCATCGCCGCGGCGAACGCCGGGAAACATTTCATCCTCGAGAAGCCGATTGCGCTGACCTGGAAGGAATGCTGCGCGGTCGAGGCTGCCGCGAAGAAGAATCGAGTAAAGTCGTGTGTTTGTTTCGAGGTGCGCTATTCGGGTCAGTTCCTGACCATCAAGTCGGTGATCGATCAGAAGCTTCTGGGCCGGGTGCACTACGGTGAGGTCGACTACTACCACGGCGTGGGACCCTGGTACGGCCAGTACCGTTGGAATGTGAAAAAGAGCGGCGGCGGCAGCAGCCTTCTCTCGGCGGGGTGCCATGCTCTCGATGCCCTGCTTCTTTGTATGCCCGGCGAAGTGGAATCGGTTACCAGTCTCAACACCTCCTCCAGCCACAAAGTTTTCAAGGCTTACGAATATCCCACCACCACCACTTCTCTGATCAAGTTCAAGGACGGTCGCGTGGGCAAATGTGCCTCCGTCATCGATTGCTTCCAGCCCTATTACTTCCATGTGCATCTGGTCGGCAGCGAGGGCAGCTTGCTCGACGGAAAGATCCACACCAACAAGCTGGCGTCTCTCAACAAGAAG
>JAYTTC010000825.1:0-3032 GCA_043745255.1 Verrucomicrobiales bacterium | reverse complement strand
GACCGCTTCAAGAGAACTGGCCAGTTTTGGACTCGCACTGGCTTGCGTCACCTCTTGGCCGTCGAGGAGGCCCTCAGAAATCGCGACTTTGACCCCCGCTGCAACTGAATCTACCCACAACTCGGAGATGCGCCCGAGCCCATCTCATTTTAGATTTTGGATTTGCGATTTTAGATCGAAAGACAGGGAATGCGGACGGTTCTCGGCAGCAGCTCGCGACCCCGGGGATCAAAAAGAGAACTGCTGCCGGGTCCGACTTGGCACTTGCCAAGGTTCGAAGTGCACGCATAGCGTCCGCGGCGATGTTATCCATCGGATTCACCCTCGCTGGAGCCCTCGCGGTCCAGAGCGTTGGTATTTCGCTATGGCAACACGTGGCAGCGACGAGATTCCGCTTTCAGCGCGGCGAGCCCGAGCTCTCAAGCGGATTCGCTTTCCCCTCAATCACCGTTCTGAAGCCGCTGAAAGGTTGCGATTCTGAGACGCGGAAAAACCTCGAGAGTTGGTTCACCCAGGATTACCCGGGAGAGCTCCAGATTTTGTTCGGTGTGGCGTCCGCCAAAGATCCCGCGTTCGCTACCGTCCAGAACCTGCTCCGCAAATACCCTCACCGGAAGGCCGAATTCCTGATTTGCCCTCCTTGCGATGCCTGCAATCCCAAGGTCTCAACTCTGATCCAGCTGAGCAAGCAAGCTAGGGGAAACCTTATCGTGATTTCCGATGCCGACGTGCGAGCTCCGCGCCCCCTGCTCCGCCACCTGATTGCAACACTGAGTCAACCGGGGGTCGGGCTCGCTCACTGCCTGTATCAAATGGCAAACCCGACCGGGCTCGCGATGCGGATGGAGGCCATGGGAGTGAACGGCGATTTCTGGGCTCAGGTCACTCAGGCTCGATCGCTCGGCATGATTGATTTCGCTCTAGGAGCGGTGATGGCGCTGCGACGGGAGGTGCTCGACGAGATCGGAGGATTTCAACGCATCGCTGACTACCTCGCTGACGACTACAAACTGGGAAATCTAGTCTCGTCCACCGGACGTCGAATCGAGCTCTGCCGCATAGTGGTGGACTGTTTCAGCCCGTCGGAATCCTCAAGCGAGGTCTGGCGACACCAGCTCCGATGGACGCGCACCGTCCGCATCTGCAAGCATGGCCCATTCTTACTCAGCATCCTGGGCAACGCGACTCTGTGGCCGCTCTGCTTCCTGGCGGCCTCAGTATTTTCATCGGTGGGCTGCGCGGCCTTCGCGGTTTGGTTGAGCATCCGAATTCTGCTTCTTCAATCCAGAGCGCGTCGGCTCTCAGGCGACTCATCACGGCCTACCGACGCATGGCTAGCGCCTGCGCACGACCTTCTCCAAGTCGCGCTTTGGGCGGCTGCTCAATTTGGAAACCGAGTCACTTGGCATGGAAAAACCTACGGAGTGCTCGCGGGTGGAAAGATGGTGCCCATGGAGTCCAGCAAGCAAGGAATGCAGCAAGCCCCTGCCCGCTGACCCAACAATTCGAAAGGCCCGCAGATCCCTGCCTGCCGCTCATCAATGTCCCACCTCGGCGCGAGCCTGCGGGCTTGGCTCTAAAGCTACCTTCTTTCGTTGATCGCTGAGATTTACCAGACCCGAACCACAGACGATCAGACAAATACCTACCCAGCGGAGTCCAGTGACCGGCTCATGAAGAAAATACTTTGCGATCAGAGTGGTGAGCAAAAAGCCCAATGAAGTGAGAGGCAGCACCACGCTCACATCCTTCTGGGACAGCAAGAGGAGGAAGAGAGCGAAGAAAATGGCCTCAAGAAAAACACCCGATAAAATACTCGGATTGGCGACTCCGCGACCTGCCATGCGAAAGAGCTCCAGTGGGGCATAACTCAGGGGCTCTCCGATTTGTTTCAAACCGCGGCTGAGCAGAGCCAGGCCTGCAGACTCCAGGACCAAGGCGACCAGTAAAATGCAGACTGTTTTGAACATGAATCAGTAAGGGGACAGATCGCGATATCGAATGCGTTGAATTCCCAAATCAGCCAGAAGGCTCGCCACTCGTGGACTGACCAAGGCCGCATGCTCAGGGCAAAACTCTTCCAGACTGGGGTGACTGTAAATCTCAGAATCACCAGCGGGGAGCCTCGGCAGCAATCTAAGCAAGAAGTCCTCATCGACTCTAGGATACTGGAGCAATCCGAATACGGCGGCGGTGAAAGGAATGTTCAAGCGGCGGAGACGTCTCTCGGCGAACCAGGATAGGATCGAGAAAATGAAGGAATGGCTCGCACGATACCCCCATCGACCCGACGCCAGTCTTGCATTCAACCAAAACGGATCGCGCGTCAGCCGGAACCCCGCCCCGGACCAAGCGGCCTGTTGTTCCATCAACACTCGAAACACGACTGGATGCAGATGGATATTCTGATGCCCGTTCACATGATCCAGTGACAGCCCCGTTGCACGAAACAGTCTGAACTGTGCAGCGATCTCCGCCCGAAGGGCCGGCCGAAGAGTTCGGTCAAAAAAATACCGGAGGCCAGCATGCACAGGATCCGCAGCCAGACGACCCGCGGCATTAACCAAAGGCATCACGTTTTCAGCGCTTGCCGCAGCTCGAGCATCCGAGAGAGCGAGATGCAACCCGACTCCCAGAGAAGGGTTCTCTTTCGCCAACGTGACGGCATCCTCGAAGGCCTCTCCGGTTACCATCAAGCTCGCCGAGGTTAGGATCCCCTGTCGATGAGCTTCAATCACCGCCCGATTGATCGCCCTAGAACGCCCAAAGTCGTCAGCGTTCACGATCACGCGCCGGGGTGCGCACACCCGAGTCCTGGGAGAGGTCGCCGGATGAAATCGCGGCTCAGGGGATGCGACGCTTCGAGGCATTGAGTGAACCCTATCGGGCCGGACGGCCGACGGCAAATGCTCTTCCTCCGTCGCAAGGAGCGGGACAGGGCTATCGACATGCTTGGCTTGAAGCCGCCTCGAGATAACGAGATGGAGCGAAATGACTGGCTTCAGGTCGTTCGATCTGCTCCCCTCTCGGCA
>JAYTTC010000824.1:0-3034 GCA_043745255.1 Verrucomicrobiales bacterium | reverse complement strand
GCGATCGCGCGGG
Source organism: Verrucomicrobiales bacterium (assembly GCA_043745255.1). Classification (GTDB taxonomy): domain Bacteria; phylum Verrucomicrobiota; class Verrucomicrobiia; order Limisphaerales; family UBA11320; genus UBA11320. Next base: position 3,021 of record JAYTTC010000824.1, on the reverse strand, counting down.
TGCGCCGTGCACTCCCGGCCGATCCCCGCAAGATACTCGTCCGGTCAAAGTTCATTCACCCGCCGCATGAGACTTGACCCGAATGGCTGCGATCCAAATCGTATGGACCCCGCCCCCCTATTCCTGTCGGTATCGTCACAGGTCGAATAAGGCAACCACGCGAACCCGGTGGGACCGCGCTTCATCCGGTAAGTTGAGCGAATGGTGGTGTGGATAGATGAACGTCAGCGCCGGCGTGCTTTTCGTGTTTCTGAAGTTGCCGCCTTCGCCGGTGTGCTCCTTGTGATTGCTAGTTATTTTTGCGAACTTGCACGGTACATGGTCTTCCACAGTCGGGAACGAGACGGCTACCAAACACTTCGGGGTGCTGCTTCATTGCTTCTGGTCTTGTCGATAGTGGCGTTCGCCCTGTGGGCGGAGTCGACGATTGGTCTGAGAGTGCATCGAGACACCCTTGGTGGCAGCGTCGGCTGGGCTTTCGGTCTGCTCGCCGTGAGCACGATGGTTGCGGTGTACCTCGTGATCCCGTTTTACATCATCGGCTTCGTCACTGTCGATTGGATGGTCTGGTGAAAAGTACCTGTCCTTGACGTTTCCCTGCGTTCACCTGAGCAAGGTGGACATCTAGCCTCGATCACAACGTCGCGACCACCTCGAATATGACCCGCTGACCATTTCCAACTGACACCGCGTCGGCACGCTCGGTTCTCAGGCGAATTGAAACCAGATTTGTCCCACTGGCCGTCCCCCGTACCACCCGGCCGATGGATTCGGCTGCAGTCAGGTCGACCAAACCGACAGCAGTCCGCCCTGATCCCGTCGCGTTGACAGTCCCGCATCCGAGTGAGCAAATGGTCAAACTGTTCTAGCGATTTGTGCGTTCCGAATTCGGGTTACTTAACCGAGTTTCATCTAGTCAAGCTCAAGCTGCCGGTCCCATACGGTCCGTCCGCCGACTTCTACCAATCCGTCGACCCCGACTCGAGTTTGAATGCGGGAGCCTCGACCCTGGTGAATGGTGAGGTTTCGACCCAAAAGGGTGGTGACTCGAATGGCCGCGGCGCCAGTGGCCTCGTCTTCGCGGATATGGTGTTCGGGGCCGAACATGCGGGATCGAATGATGCCGGCCGATTCGTCGATCCAGGAATATGCATAATTCATTCCCGAGTTGTAAGAATCCGGGTCGAGTGCGTCCACTTCATCTGGAGTATCCAAGAGCTTGACGCTGAAATCGGGAGCCCACTCAGACCGTCCGGCGATCCAGACGGTTTCCTTGTCGTAGCGCACGAGGACGTCGCCGGCTTTTTCCGCAAGCGCCGAAATCGACCGCTGAGTGTGTGCGAACCACCAGGCGGTGCCCACGCTTGGGTGTCCGGCAAAAGACAGTTCACCGGCAGGGGTGAAGATTTGAATAGTGGCTCTTGCCGCCACGACATCGTCAATGAAGACTGTTTCGCTGAAGCCGAGCTCAGCGGCTATCTGTTGTTCACGGCCGTGGGTAGTTCCCGATGATTCCAGGATGCCCAACTCGTTACCGAAGTCACCATTTTCGTCGGTGAATACGCGGACCACATCTACTGGAATTGTCATGCGATCAGACTATGGGGCTAGTTCTTGCCATTTCTCACATTGCTGCGCATCACGGCAATTTAGGTCCAGCCAAAATGAATTGGCTACCCGCGTTGGGGCCCGAGAGGGGTTCCGCTTACGGGCGGTGCTCCCGGTCGGAATCTGGCCTCGATCGCGCTTCGGTAAGTGCCCGCACACCGTCCCGCATCCGGACGCAGAATCCCGAAGTTGACATACGTAACGAAAGGGTCATGTTTGTTTTATGAATGAGTTCAACGAGAGTCTCGATGCAAATGTGAGTAGTACCGATCGTGAACATCGGACCGCTCTGCACTATGCAGCGATGGACGGGGATGTGGAAGCTGTCGATGGACTCATAGAGGCGGGATCTAACGTGAACGCGGCAGACGACGGCGGCTATACCCCGCTTCATTTTGCAGCCCAGTATTTGCGCTCCGAAGTAATCACGTTGCTGATTGCACAGGGCGCTTCTCTGGAAGCCGAGGACCGTTGGGGGAACACCCCACTTTGGCGTGCAACGTTTTCTACGACCGAAGACGGTGCCGCGGTGATGATCCTGCTGCAGGCTGGTGCCGATCCTTTGCACGAGAACCGATCCGGTAATTCGCCAATCTCCCTAGCTAGGAAAATTGCCAACTATCCGACGGCACGTTTGTTCGCCCACTTGCCTTGAAGCTGTATGAGAACGATGGGATTGGCGCTCAGGCCGCTCGGTCTACCAATTTGGCGATGAGATGTACACGGTCATCGAGCCTCCAGCCTGGTGGCGCAATTCTCACTCGTGGGTGTCGAAGCGCTGGCCTGCAGCATCTGGGCCCTCGCAAGCGATTTCACGGTTCTATTCGCCCCGGATGAATCGAGTTTTACGGCCAGCGACGCGTTTATATGCGAGATGTGATCACCAGACTGAGGCTGCCCAGCCACATGGCATTCTGCGTCTTCGGGGAATCCAGAGGGTCACAGGTGAGATTCCGTCTCTGTCGAAATCATAGAATATGGCGAAGCAGAGCCTGGTGCGCTTCGGAATTCTCCGGTCAGACCACGGACGGGTTCGGAACATGCGACGGCAGAGTCGGAGCCTATTGACGACCTGACTCCGAGCGACGACCTCGGCCAGAAACCGTTTTTGATGATTGCTGGATCTCTGCCTGCAGCATTCGGTAGACGTCCCGCTTTCGGACAACAGTGCCGCTGTTCTATTACAAAGAAAAGCGGGAATCCAACTTGAAGAGCAACATTTTCCGCCGGTTCCGTCGAGATCAATTGTTTTCAGCCTGTGTCGCCCTGTTTGTGTCAATAAGGTACGAGGGTGGGGTGATGCTGATTTTGTCGCGGGCTTCGTACGTGGCTTTCGCGGCGTTCGGGCTGTTCTGGGGAACATGGGGTGCGCTACTTCCTGCCCTGCGAAGCCAGGCTTCCCTCAGCGATGCG
>JAYTTC010000823.1:0-3038 GCA_043745255.1 Verrucomicrobiales bacterium | reverse complement strand
CCGTATCGGCCCATCCCCGCCCGACCGTCCGATACGAACGACGCTACAGAAGCCGGACTGCAGTTCTGTAGTGTGGGCCGTATCGGCCCATCCCCGCCCGATCGTTCGATACGAACGACACTACAGAAGCCGGACTGCAGTTCTGTAGCGTGGGCCGTATCGGCACATCCCCCGCCCGAATGGCTCTCACGGAGGCACTACGGGTGAAACTGAGAGCGGAAGGGTGTTTGCGGTTCTCGGTTTCTTTTTCGCGATCCTTGCGCTTTTTCGCGGCTAAATCCGGCCCCTTCGGTTCTCCCACTTGGCGGCGCTCTCGCGGAGACGCCGCTACCCGTTATAAGGGGGTGCTACCGGATCGACAGGACGCGATAGAAGCGACGCGATTGACTCGGGCCCAGTGGCTCGACGAAGACCAGCACTCCATCCACCCCGGTTATGTTGGTGACAGCAGGAGTCCAGGCTGAAAAATCATCGGTCGCCTCCAATACGTAGGTCTGTCCCGCCTCTCCGGTCACTCGAAATCGCAACTGAGAGTCGGAGCCCACACCCAGCGCAACCAAGATGGGCGGAGCGGATGGAGGTGGGGTGAAAACAAGAGTCTGCGCGTTGGTAAGCAATGTTCCACCGTTGAAAGAATACTGCGCTGCGACAAAACCGCTCGAATGCTCCACCCCAATAGTAGCGCTTTTCCCCGCCGCACTCGTGCTTTTGGAGGTGGGTGCCACATTCTGATACTGAAAGAGAATCCGATTGGAGGTTTCCTCCAAGACGACCTGAAAGGTGAGAGGCGTCGGCCGCGCGCCGACAGTCGAGACCCCATTCCAACTCACGACGAATCGACGCTGCGGCGCGGTTCCAACGGTTCCAGAGACGATTGTAGTCGAAGGAAGCGCGTTCAGATCGTCCCAGAAGGGACAGAGAATATTGTTCGGTGAAGCGGGATCCGGAAGAGCGGTGTTGAGCGACGCCGAGAGCTGGTTCGAGTCGAATCCCATCAGTCCGTTCGCACCGATGTAGACCTGCGTATAGGTCTCTCCGTAAAATCTAAAGAGGAAAGGAAGCGTCAATGCAGCGCTCACTCCATCATTTCCCAAGGTCAGCGAATCCTTGGAACTGGGCGTCACCCAACTGTACGAAGCGCCGCTAATATGGTAGTTCGCCCTCACGACGATCGCGTGATTAGTCTTGCTGAGAACACCGAAGGGAGTGCTCGTGATAAGACTTACCGAATAAATTCCCTGAGCGCTGAAAGGATGCAGCGGATGTTGATTTGTGCTGCCAGTGCCATCCCCAAAATTCCAGGTCCAGTGGTTGATGTCCCCAAACGAGATGTCGGTGAATTGCATCAGCAACGACTCACTGTCTCCCGATCGGGTAGAGGTGAAATCGGCCACAGCCGGCGGCCCGAGAGCGCGGGCCAGATTCAGTCGTCCCCCGCTGACGCACTTCCCAGCCAACGCGGGGAGAAGGTCGACGGTGGAGAGCATTCGATCGATGAGCTGTTTCGGCGTATCGAGCGGGAAGCGCGCCCGCAATAACGCCATTGCTCCACTCACCATCGCGGTGCTGAAGGAAGTTCCGCTGTTTACCGTGTAAGCGCCTGTGCCACGAATCGAAGTGGTCGCGATATCATTCCCGGGTGCGGCCAGATCCACAGTAGTGGCACCATAGCCTGAATAGTCCGCCAAGGTGTCGGATCGCGTGGAGGCGGCCACGGCAATGATGTTGTCGAGACTGAAACTTGCGGGGTAATTCGGATTCGTGTCGTTGTTTTCTGAAGAGTTCCCCGCGGCCGCGACCACCACGATTCCCGCGCTGCGACAGCTATTGATGGCTACCAGCAGACTGGCGGAGTAATCAGTGCTGACAAAGCTTGCATTGATCACTTTGGCACCTTTGTCCCGAGCGTAATCAAAGCATTGAATCAAATCCGAAAGACTTCCATTCCCAGAATCGTCCACGTATCGGCAGGACATCAACTGAACACTCCAGGCCGTCCCCACTATCCCGAGGCCGTTGTTTCCGTCCGCGCCCATCACCCCGGCTACTTGTGTCCCGTGCCCCACCAGATCGGTGATATCACCGCTATTGAAAGCGGCATTCAATCCATGGACATCGTCGATGACCCCGTCGCCATCGTCATCGAGTCCGTTGCCCGGAATTTCCCCCGGATTGGTCCAGAGATTGGCGATGAGATCCTCATGGTTTGCGCGAAGCCCGGTATCGATGATCGCGATGATCACATTCGTAGCGGAGTGGAGTGTATCCCAGGCCTCGAAAGCATGGATATCGGCTCCCACGACACCGCCGTTCTGACCGAGGTTATGGTAGTACCACTGCGATCCGTCGATCAGGGCGGGATCGTTTGGGGTCGCAGCTGAAGAGATCCAAAAATCCGGTTCAGCGAACTCCACCATTCCACTTCCCTGATAAGATGCGATGGCGTCTGCGGCACTGAAACCCGGCGGCAGCTCGATCACTTGAAGATCGTTCATCGACCGAAAGTGATGGAGGAGTCGAGTCCTGGAGCGGGTGTGAAACTCGGCCACTCTGGCAGCGGAGAATCCGGGCTTGAGTCGGATGAGGATTCGATCCTCTCGCGCGGAAGCGGCGGTGGCAGAGCCTGCCAGGGTGGCGAGCAGGAGGAATGAAGACAGGAAGGCGACGACGAACGAAGAATCGAGAACTCGATTCCACTCGCCTCGTGAGAACCTTGCAGAGTCTTGTAACGACATGGTGAACCCTCGGCACGCACCCGCACAGAGGGGAAGCAGTAAATAGGCCCAAACAAAAGAGCACTCCTCCAGAGCGTCCTGACGGTGCGTCAGGAGGAAGACGGGACAGTGGCTATCTCAGCATGGGACAGGGATGGGCCGATACGGCCCACACTACAGAACTGCAGCTGGCGTGCCTTCGCACGGTTTCCATCTTCTGTAGTGTCGTCCGTATCGGACGATCCGGACGGGGATGGGCCGATACAGCCCACGCTACAGAAATACAGCTGGCGTGCCCTCGCACGGTTTCCATCTTCTGTAGTG
>JAYTTC010000822.1:0-11308 GCA_043745255.1 Verrucomicrobiales bacterium | reverse complement strand
AAGACCGAAAGAACGGCTTCTTCGGCTTTGCTGGACACAATGATCCGGTGGCATTCCGCAACATCGAACTTAAACCGCTGAATTGATCGGAGAACGGGAAAGCCCCTGGTGCAGCGGACTGCGCCAGGGGCTTTTTGCTATTAGGATTGGCAGTAGTTCGGATCTGAAAGTGATCTCGTCGATGGGTCAAAAGCTGTAAGGCTGCATGAAGCAGGGATCGCAGCGTTGGAGGCAGCCTTTGATTGACTGCAGGGCTTGCGCGTGAATTTGGCAGATGCGTGATTCGGTGAGGCCGAATGCGGCCGCGATCTCTGCAAGGCGAAGCTCCTCAAAATAATAGAGAGCCAGTACTTTTCGCTGCATCACCGGGATCAAATGAAGTTGTTTCGCGATGAGGTCCGCCAACTCTCGTCGGAACGCTCCTTCCACCGGATCCTCCGCTCGGATATCTGCGAGGCTCTCGTACTGGGAGAGGGCATCGTCGGTTTCGGAGATCAGATCCGCGTCCAGATTGATGATAGTCGCTGGCCGAATCTCTTCCGCCCAACGCTCGTATTCCTTGAGCGGAATTTTTAATCCCTTGGCAATCTCTTCAGGGGTGGCTGGACGACCTTTCTTCTGCTCAATCACCTTGGCGACTGCCTGCACCTTGCGGGCTTTGGTATGGATGGATCGGGGGACCCAGTCCATCCGACGCAACTCATCGAGGATGGAGCCACGGATGCGGACGCGGGCATAGGTTTCGAAACTGGTGCCAGCGCGCGGATTGTAAGCGCGAATCGCGTTGAGTAGACCCGCCAATCCTGCGCTGTAGAGATCGTCGCCGTCGACGTGAGTGGGAAGCCCCAGGCTAAGTCGTGCGACGACGGATCGCACCATGCCCAAATTTTCCTCAACCATCTGACCTTCTTCGGGAGAACCAGGGGTTGGCCAGGGGGTGGTGCGTGGAGGGGTTGCGGACTTCTTCTTCCGTCCCTTGAGGGTGTGAGTCGTATCCTCGAGGCACACCGTTGCTTGTTTACTCATACTCATTCCTTTGCTCCCGAACGAAACTCGCTACACGACGGGTCTTCCCTGACCTTCGAAACTCGTGGCCGGCGTCAATCGCCGTAGGTTCCCGATGCTGCGGCAGGCTTTCCGATTCCCGGCTGACTTGAGGTCACTGGTTACGCGCCAGCGCCGGTTTCTCGGAGACTCACTCACCGCGTAGCCGACCCTTTAGCAAAGGGTTTGCCAGTCTTGAGACAGTAGGATGAGACAGCGGTGAAACAGCTCGTTTCGAACCTTCCAGAATTGAGACACTCCGCCTCTGAAACTGCGGATTCCTTGGGTTTTGCGTCCAGTGGACTCAGTAAAGACTGAGTTCAATCGTGCAATTCTGGGTGACGAAATCCGCGGAAAGACCTTGGGAGCGAGCTTTAGCATCGAGGACGCGCAGCGGATCGCCTGTAAACTGTCCACCCCATGGACAGCGTCCTCCTCAAAAGAAGACAGACCGGAGACGTGTCTTGCGTTGATTCTCCTCCTCCTTTTCCGTTAGAAGATTGGGCGATGAATTCCTCCCGCCAATCCACCGTCCCTTTCGGCGTGAATTGCATGGCGCCGTGGCGCGCTCTCCAGTGGGTTTGCTTGATGAGATCCCGTCTGGGCTTGGGGGCAGGCCCTGCGATCGCCATGGTGCTGGTGGCCACACTTGCCGGGTGCTCTCGAGCTGAGGACAATCCTGCGGCCAAAGGCGGATCAAGGGAGCCTGCGAGCGCCAAGAAACTTGCTGGGATCACCTATTGGAACGATAAGAAACCTGAGATTCCATGGTCCATCCATATCGTCAAGTTGGACCGGGCTCAGGCCGATTTGGTGTTCACCAGCACTTTGGCGCGGAACACCGTTTTCGGACTCAGCACGCTGGGCAGCCAGATCGGCAGCGTCCCAGCCTCAATGGGTAAGCCGGTGGTCGGAATCAATGGGGATTTCTATGTCGTCGACCACGGTCCGTACATCGGAGATCCCCGCGGGCTTCAGATCATGAACGGCGAGGTGGTCAGCGCTCCCACCGATCAGGTCGTGTTCTGGATCGACGCCACCAATCAACCCCATTCCGCGCATGTCGAATCGAAGTTCACGCTGACCTGGCCTGATGGTGCCACCTCACCGTTGAAGCTGAACGAGGAACGAAGCGCCCGCGAATCGGTGCTCTACACTCCCCGGCTAGGTCCCAGCACCCGCGCCGTCGGAGGACGCGAGGCGGTGGTTGCGCGGGAGGCGGATAGTCCATGGCTCCCTTTGACGATCGCCACGCACTATACTCTCAAGGTCACCGAAGTGCGCGATACAGGAGACACTTCTCTCAAAGGGGATCGCATGGTTCTTTCGTTTGGATCCAAAGTCACGAATGCGGCGACGCTCGTGGTGGGATCGATCCTGAAAATTAGCACGGGCACCGAACCTGAGCTGAGTGGCGTGCGGTTCGCAATTGGCGGAGGCAATATCATGATCCGTCAAGGTGTGGTGCAGGACATTCAGATTCCGTCCGGAGGCGCTTACAAGTATCGATCCGTCCTCGAACGTCATCCACGTTCTGCGGTGGGATTCAACCGAACTCATATCTTTCTGGTGGAGGTCGACGGCAGACAGCCAGATCTCTCGGTGGGGATGACTCTTCACGAACTCGGTGATTACATGCGTGGACTGGGTTGTGAGGAAGCGATGAATTTTGACGGCGGTGGATCCTCCACCCTGTGGGTCGATGGGAAAGTCGTAAACAGCCCCTGCAATGGGAGTGAGCGCGATATTGGGAATGGCCTGGTGGTGGTGCGCAAGCCCGCCGAGCAGGCTGCGGGGGGCAAGTGATCAGCTAGCAGGCCGTCGGACTTAGAATGTCGTTCCCCAGGGTGCCCGCCAGGGCAAATGTTTGGATCCAGGGTTTTCTGGGCGTCGGCCTGCTAGAACCAAAATCCGGCTGCCGGATTTTTGGGAAACCCAGTCCGACGAGTCAGATTCGGTCTGTTTTGCCTCAATCATCTCGCTCCGCTTTCTTTTCAGACCGTTCCCACCATCCGGTGCAGTTTCTTGAGGTTGTAGGCGGTGCTCACCCAGGTCCACTCCAGCTTCAAGGAAACCATCATCGGATCGGCTCCTTTTTCCGCAGGAAAATATCTAGCAGCCTGTCGCGACGATTCCTAAGGGATAGCTCAGCACAAACGAACTCCTCAGCCGGACTCACGTCCGGTGGGGACAAGTCCGACAGGCTGCTAGGGACGGTCACGGCTGCCGTGCCGCAACGCGCAGTCGGCCAGGTTCAAGGGTGAAGGTCACCGGAAGATGTCCCACGTTATCCCCGTCCAATTCAAAGGGCATCTTCCCGTCACATTCCAGAGTCAGCTTTCGGCTTCGCCAGATCTCCGCTCCGGTGAAGCGATGGACTTTACCGGTGGTCCACCCCGCGCCGAAACGGAGCAAAGTGGAGAGGGCTGCTTTGGGAAAGACTGCCACATCCAGCAGGCCGTCGTCGAGGCGGGCACCGGGAAACAATTCAAACCGGCCCCCGTAAAATCGTCCATTGCCCAAGAGCACCAGTTCTCCCTCCGCAGAGCGTTCCGGGCTGATGACTCGAACCGGCGGGCATGACTGCCGCAGCGCAGAGAAACCGGCGATCACATAGGCGAAGGGTCCAAATCGTTTCTTGAGCGACCACTTGACTTGGTCGATGGCTCGAGCGTCGAGACCTGAGCCAGCGAGTTGGGCAAAATAACGGCGTTCGTGAGTTCCATCCGACTCGCGGGTGAACTCGGCGACTGGAAGATCGATGACTCGCGTCTCCTCTCCCAGAGCGAGGGAGAGGGCTGGCCGCAATTGAGCGGGAATGTTGAGCTCTTTGGCGAAGACATTCACGGTGCCCAGTGGTACCACCGCGAGGCGACACAGCCTGAGGCCGTCGGGAACATCACCTATGCCATTGAGAACCTCGTTCACTGTTCCGTCGCCGCCGGCAGCGATGAGAGTGGTAAACCCCTCCATCACCGCCTCGCGTGCCAGCCGGCGCGCCGCACCGGCGGCGTCGGTGGGCTTGAGCACCAAGGCGCTGGCGATGGACGCCAGCTGGTCTCGAAACCGAATCGCTTTGTTCCCTCGCGCGGTGGGATTGAAAATGATGCAGGCCTTTTTCACTCGAGTTACAGTCTATCGTGTGGGCCGTATCGGCCCATCCCCGTCCCGATCGTCCGATACGGACGACGCTACAGAAGTCGGACTGCAGTTCTGTAGTGTGGGCCGTATCGGCCCATCCCCGTCGGATCGTCCGACACGGACGACGCTACAGAAGCCGGACTGCAGTTCTGTAGAGTGGGCCGTATCGGCCCATCCCCCGGCCGGATCGTCCGATACGGACGACACTACAGAAGCCGGGCTGCAGTTCTGTAGTGTGGGCCGTATCGGCCCATCCCCGCCCGATCGTCCGATACGGACGACACTACAGAAGCCGGGCTGCAGTTCTGTAGAGTGGGCCGTATCGGCCCATCCCCGCTCAATCTTCAAGGAAACCATCCGTAGATAGGCGCTTTTTCCGTCCCGCGATTTGAGCGATTGCTGGCCTCAGAACTTCACGCGATTCTTGCCGCAATAGAGATTCATCCTGTCGTCTCTCAGAAAGCCGACGAGCGTCTGCCGATTTCTTCGGGCGAAGTCCACCGCGAGACTCGAGGGCGCGGAGACCGCCGCGATCACCGGAATCCTCGCGGCCAGGGCCTTCTGAACAATCTCGAATGAGGTTCTTCCACTCACCAGCAGGATCGATCGATTCAATGGCAACCATCCTTGCAGAGCGGCATGTCCCACGACTTTGTCTACCGCGTTGTGGCGTCCAACGTCCTCGCGAAGGACGAGCAGCCGGCCTTCGAGCGAGTAGAGGGCGGCAGCGTGGATTCCTCCGGTTCGATCGAAGCTGGCTTGCGCGGTGCGCATTTGAGGGGGAAGCGACAAAAGCGTCTCGGCACTCACTCTTGCCGAGGATCGAAGTGCTTTAAACTGACGGTGAATCTGATCGATGCTCGCCTTGCCGCAGACGCCACAACTCGAGGAGGCGAAGAAGTGTCGAGTGAGTTTCGTGAAATCGACGGAGACCCCGGCTTTCAGGAAGACGTTTATCGCATTGCCGTGCGCGTTTCGCGGGTGAGGCTGAATTCGCTCCACCTGAGCGCTCGAGGAAAGGATGCCCTCGGTGAGAAGAAATCCGATCGCGAGTTCCTCGTCGTGTCCCGGAGTGCGCATGGTCACGCTGATCGCCCGGGTCTCCACCTGGATCTCTAGCGGTTCCTCAGTTGCCACTTCATCCATCTCGCGCCGCGCGGCAGCGCCCCGCTTCCATTTCCAAATCGCTAGTCCGGGAGCGTTCATGCCGCAGGGAACCGTCTTAGCGACGCCGACTGCCGGTCATGCTCCCCATCAGGCCACGGATGATATCGCGTCCGAGGGTGCTCCCGATGGTTCGCACCATGCTCTTGGCCATCACGGTCGCAAGCCCTTCCGGCTGACGTCCTGGGGGACGCCGCGTGTTTCCCCCCAGACCGGGCAGGGAGGTTTCAGTGGCAGCGGAACCCCCGCCGAAAAGGCTGCTGAAGAAGCCGCCGATGCCTCCGCCGCCCGTCGCGGCTGCCGGTGCCGACGAGGCAGGGCCTGCTGCCGACGGAGTCGACGCACTTGTGGGCACCGGGTGACCCTGGGCTGCTTGCAGTCGCTCGTAGGCGGACTCGCGATCGACGGTTTTTTCGTAATAGCCGGCCACTACCGAGTTTTTCAGAATCGTCTGGCGTTGCTGAGGTGTGATCGGACCTACCTGACCTGCCGGAGGGCAGATGAAGACACGTTCGACAATGGCGGGTTGGCCACGCTCATCCAGACAGGACACCAGCGCTTCGCCGACGCCCAACTCCATCAAGACGCTTTCCGTATCGAGCTCGGGGTTTGCCCGAAAGGTCTCCGCCGCTGCCTTGACGGCCTTTTGATCGCGAGGTGTGAAAGCTCGCAGTGCGTGCTGGACGCGGTTGCCCAGCTGGCCGAGAACCTCGTCGGGAATGTCACGCGGATTTTGGGTTACGAAATACACGCCGACTCCCTTCGACCGAACCAAGCGAACGACCTGCTCAATTTTCTCGAGGAGAGCAGGGGGGATGTCGTTGAAGAGCAGATGCGCTTCATCGAAGAAAAAAACCAATTTGGGTTTCGGCAGATCGCCCGCCTCGGGCATTGTTTCAAACAGTTCGGAAAGGAGCCAAAGCAGGAAAGTTGCATAGACGCGCGGGGCCATCATCAGTTTGTCGGCCGCAACGATGTTGATGATACCTTTACCCTCCGAGTCGGTTTGTAGGAGATCATCGAGATTGAGAGCGGGTTCGCCAAAAAACTTTTCCGCACCCTGCTGCTCGAGGGTCATCAGGTTTCGTTGGATGGTGCCGATGCTTGCCGCTGAGATACGCCCGTACTCGGTGTTGAATTCCCCCGCGTTTTCGCCCACATACTGCAGCATTGACCTCAGATCTTTCAGGTCGAGGAGGAGAAGGCCGTTCGCGTCCGCGATCTTAAACACCAGGTGGAGCACCCCTTCTTGAGTGTCGTTGAGCTGGAGCAAACGCGATAGAAGCAGCGGACCCATCTCCGACACCGTGGCTCGGACGGGATGCCCCTGTTCACCAAAAACGTCCCATAGGGTGACCGGGCAAGAGGCGGGTTTGAAATCGGTCAGTTTGAGCTGGCGCACGCGTTCCAAAATTTTGGGCTGCGTGCCGCCCGTTTGGCTGATGCCAGAAAGATCCCCTTTGATGTCCGCCATGAACACCGGCACGCCAAGTCGACTGAAATTTTCCGCCAACGTCTGAAGAGTGACCGTCTTGCCGGTCCCCGTGGCTCCTGCGATGAGGCCGTGTCGGTTGGCCATGCCCGGAAGGAGAAAACAGTCGTTCTTGCCGCGGCCGATGAGAATAGGATCCAAAGCGCTCATGAAGATGGATTAGAACAGCCTGCCCGAAAGGGACCAACTTATTTCTGTGTTGTCTCCGCGCGTAAAACCACTTCCCGCAGGTCCATCACTGCCACCCCGGGTTTGGTGACGGGTTTTACCACCAGGGTTTGCTTTCCTGCAGGCAGCGTGACAATTCCAATCTGCCGTCGGATGAAATGCTGAAAATGCCCCGTGTCTTCCACGAGGAAGCGCACGTTCTGATCTCCGATCGAGACCTCAACTTCGCTGCCTCCGCTTCCTTTTCCGCAACCTTGCAGGACCTCCACGGTGTATGCGCGCGGTTCTGGAATCCGAACCGTCCAGCTCGCCCAATCCTCCCGCTTTGTCCAATACCCCAGGGTGTTTTTGTGAGCGGGTGGCTCGTAGCGCAGGTTTACTCCGTGGGTGGATGCCTCGTGGGCCGGGAGTACGAGAGATCCGTCAGCGGAGGGAGTGATGCCGGTAGGAACGTAGTTTGTGTTGGCGGTTGGCATCTGCGCCTGGACCGATCGCCGCCAGTCGGCTAGCTGTTTGGCCATGGCGTTGGCGCGTTCGGCCATATCCCCTGCCAGGTCCCGCGTCTCCGCCGGATCCTTGGAAAGATCGTAGAGCTCCAGATGCCCGCTTTCCAAAAACTCGATCAACTTAAAGTCTCCCTCGCGCATCGCGCTGGCGGGCGTTCCCCCCTGATTGCTGTAGTGAGGGTAGTGCCAGAACAGGGAGTGGGCCTCGGGGCCAGATTGGCCGCGAAGCAGTCCCGCAAAGCTGTGACCGTCGAGCCCTTCTCCGGGACTACTCACTCCGCCCAGCGCCGCCAAGGTCGCGTGAAGATCCATTGTGATGAGCGGAGTGCTGTCCACTCGACCTCCCGTGATGGTTCCTGGCCACCACGCGATCAATGGCACTCGAATCCCGCCCTCATATACGAAACCCTTGCCCGCGCGCAGGGGCGCGTTCGAGGTGGCGGGTGTGTTTGCTCCCTCCAGAACATTCAGCCCACCGTTGTCGGAGGTGAAAATTACCAACGAGTTTTTCGTGAGATGCAGTTGCTCGAGAGCGTCGAGTATCGCGCCGACCCCTTCGTCCAGGGATTCCAACATCGCCGCATAGACCGCGTTGGTCTGGCTCGCGCCGGCCTGGGCGAGTTTTTGGTATTTCTGGATGAGTTCGTCGCGGCCGTGGAGTGGGATATGAACCGCGACATGGGGCAGGTAGAGGAGGAATGGATGATCGCGGTTCTGTTCCATGAAGCGGATCGCACTTCGTGTCAGGACGGAGGTGAGTTCCTCGCCGGGCAGCGGTTCCACCAAGGCTGGGGAGTTCGGCGGAGGGGTTGAAAGCGGGACCGTCCGACGCATCGCGGCCATCTCGGGCGTTGCGACGTCAAAACCCTGATCGCTGGCGTGGAATCCGATTCCGCCGAGATGCCACTTACCAAAAAAACCGCTCTGATACCCGTTGGATTTGAGGCGCTCCGCCAGCGTAAGCTCACGCAAGGGGAGGTTTTGTTCGAAATCAGGTCGACGCAATTTTTGATCGGACTTGATAGCCCGTCCTGGGATGAAGTCTGTCAGCTGCAGACGCGCGGGATATTTTCCGGTCATCAGGGCGGCTCTCGATGGGGAACAAACCGTGCTGGCCGCGTAGGCGTCGGTAAAACGAATGCCTTCGCGCGCCATGCGATCTAGCCGGGGCGTTTGATAGAACTGGCTGCCGTAACAACCAAGATCCGCCCAGCCAAGATCGTCTGCGAGGATCACAATCAAGTTCGGTGGACGTCCGGCTGGATCGGCCCCGTGGCAACAGACCATAGTGGTCAGGAGGAGCAGAGCGCTTCGCCAGGCGGTGATGTGCATGGAGCCACGCTACTGGGCAGTCTGCGCGCTGACAAATGATTCGTGAGGTTTCAAAAAACCGCGTTGTCAAAACGACCTGTCGGTCGATACGGTCAAGTCGTGCTCGCCCTTCCCATTCGATCCGTTGCGATTTTGATCGCGAGGGTCTGCTCTCTCTTGGGTGCAGCGGGTGCGGAGCGGGCGGAATTGGGAGACTCGTTGGGGGGTCAGACGGGAAGCGGGGTTCGCGAACCGGGGCGAGTGATCTTCGAGGATGCGAAAACGCCGTGAACACCAAGGACAAAGACCGTTTGCGACGCAGCCTCCGGACGACCTGGCTCGGTCTCGCTGCCAACGCTGTGCTCGCGACGGCCAAGATCGCGGCGGGGTTGTTTGGTGGATCGGAGGCGCTCATCGCCGATGGTGTGGAATCGATAGCCGATGTCGTCAGCTCTCTGATCGTGTGGCGAGGTGTGGTGGTGGCTGCCCAGCCTCCAGACGAACGCCATCCCTATGGCCACGGCAAGGCGGAACCGGTCGCTGCCGCCACGGTTGGGTTCCTGCTGATCGTCGCCGCCGGCTGGATCGTATTTCACGCCATGGGGCTTGGCGCTGGGGCCCGGCAAACGCCCAAGCCTTTCACCTTGCTGGTCCTGCTGGCCGTGATTGCGTTGAAGGAGTTTCTTTTTCGCCACGTGATCCGCGAGAGCGCGGCGCTGGATAGCACCGCTGTCCGTTCGGATGCCTGGCATCATCGCTCGGATGCGATCACCTCGCTGGCTGCGGGGATTGGGATCACGGTGGCTATCGTGGGCGGACCTGCCTATCGTTCCGCCGACGATGTTGCCGCGGTGCTGGCCTCGGGCATTATCGCCTGGAACGGGTGGCGAATTCTCATCGAGTCGTTTGATGAGTTGATGGATGCGTCACCGGATCAGGAAGTAATCGACTCGATCAAGCGGATTGCGGGTCGAGTGGCGGGAGTGGAGTTGGTGGAGAAATGTATCGTCCGAAAGACCGGAGGGCATCTTCTGGTGGATATGCATGTTCATGTCCAGGGGGCGATGAAAGTCAGTGAGGCTCACTTGATCTCGCATCATGTCAAGGATGCGGTCCGACGTGAGATGCCCCAGGTGCTCGATGTGCTGATCCATATCGAGCCAGCGGGACTCTTCGAACATAGATTAGAAGCACTATGAAAAATTATTTCGCTTACCGATGTGTTTTGACGGGCGTTTCCGTGTGGCTGGTTATCGCGGGGAGCAGCCTTGAAGCGGTGGAATTCGCTCGATTGCCTCAGGGTGGGGTTCAGCCCCAGATCGCAATTCAGCCTGACGGAACGGTCCATCTGGTATGGCTTGCGGGTGATCCCCGGGCTGCGGATGTGATGTACCGACTCATCGATCGGCGGGAGGGTTCGTCGAGCGCTCCGGTTCGAGTCAACAGCCAGCCGGGTAGCGCGATTGCCATTGGGACCGTCCGCGGTGCCCAACTGGCGTTCGGACGAAAGGGTCAGATTCACGTGGTGTGGAATGGCTCCGCAAGCGCTCTTCCCAAAGCGACCAAAGGAGTTCCTCTGCTCTACGCGCGGACCACGGAAGGAGGAATGAGTTTCACTGAGCAGCAGAATCTCGCGGGGCGCACGGGGGATCTGGACGGTGGGGCCACCGTGGCCGCAGACGCGGACGGAAGAGTGTTTGTGCTATGGCACGGACATCTGCCGGAAGCAGCAGTGGGCGAAATGGGGCGGAGTGTTTTTCTCGCGCTTTCCCAAAACGATGGCAGGACCTTCGCTCCCGAGCGCAGCATCGGCGATACCTCCGGAGCTTGCGGCTGTTGTGGAATGTCTGCGGGGGTCGCGTCGGATGGGCGGATATATGCCCTTTACCGCTCGGCCCGCGGTGGATTGCATCGGGAGCTTTCTTTGATTTCCTCTCAGGATCACGGGGCAAGCTTCGGCGTCAGCGTCTTGCAGGATTGGGAGACTCCCAATTGCCCGATGACCACCTCGCGCGTTGTTGCGGGGAGTGCCGACGAGGTGCTGACGTGGGAGACGCGCGGTGAAATCTATGCGCAGTGGCTACCTCATCGAGGAGAGCCACCGAGGCCGGTGAAAACCGTGTCGACAAAGAAAGGCTCCAAGCACCCCTCCGCTGCGGTAAATGGACGCGGGGAAACCTGCATCACTTGGACTGAGGGCACTGGATGGCAACGCGGCGGGAAGCTTTCTTGGCAAGTGTTCGACGCGGTCGGCACACCGATGTCGGACGCAGGAACTATGACCGGTATCGAGCCCTGGAATTTCGCCGCGTGCTACGCCAAGCCCGATGGTACGTTCGTGGTGGTTTACTGACCGACTAGCAGGCCATCGGACTTAGAATGTCGTTCCCCAGGGTGCCCGCCAGGGCTAATGTTTGGGTCCAGGGTTTTCTGGGCGTCGGCCTGCTAGAACCAAAATCCGGCTGCCGGATTTTTGGGAAAC
>JAYTTC010000821.1:0-3063 GCA_043745255.1 Verrucomicrobiales bacterium | reverse complement strand
ATGGCCGGGCCTGGCGAGTCTCGAGGTGAAGTTGAGCGCGAGTGAATATCAGCCATTCGACAGGATGCGTGTTCGCATCAAGAAAGAGATTATCGCTTTTGGAGTGGAGGGCATCGAACCCGGCCACCGGACATCGCCCAAGCTTCCGCCGAAAAAGCTGAAGGAATGGCTCGATGAGGGCCGACCCCTCGTGCTGCTCGACACTCGCAACGACTACGAAGTGAAGCTCGGCACGTTCAAAAATGCGCGGGCCATCGGCGTGGATCATTTTCGCGACTTCCCGTCCGCGGTGCGCAAACTTCCGGCGGACTTCAAAGACCAGCCCATCGTGATGTTCTGCACCGGAGGAATCCGATGCGAGAAGGCTGGACCCTTCATGGAGCATGAAGGCTTCAAGAATATTTTCCAGCTCGAGGGCGGCATCCTAAAGTATTTCGAGGACTGCGGCGGAGCGCACTACCAGGGGGAATGTTTCGTCTTCGACCAGCGTGTGGGTGTTGATCCCAAGCTTCGAGAGACCGGTTCCACGCAATGCTTCTCCTGCCTTGCGCTACTCACCGAGGAGCAGCAGACGGATCCTCGCTATGTTGCGGGGAAATCTTGCTCATACTGCTTCAAGACAGCCGCCGAAAACATGGCTGCCAGTCTTGCCTATCGCCACGAGCTGATCCGCAAAGCAGTAACGCCCCTGCCCGGCCGAGAGTCTCGTGACAATTTCAAACCGATCAACGTTCCCCAGGAGTGCGATGGCAAAACGCTTCTCGACGCCTTTGCCTCTCTCGTCAAGCACTTGCCGGTCTCGGAGCTCGAGCGCGAATTCTCTCTGGGCCTGGTATCGAACACGAATCACGAAAAGGTCGCGGCCGATCATCGAGTCCGCGCTGGCGAGCGTTACCTTCACAAGTTTCCTAACGTGATCGAACCGGACGTGGACGGTCGCGTGGAAATCCTGCAGGAGGACGAGGCCTTGGTGGTGATCAACAAACCCGCGCCGTTGCCCATGCATGCCGGCGGACGATTCTATCGCAACACGCTCCAGCACATTCTCGACGTCGCTTACCACCCGGAAAGACCGCGCCCGGCGCATCGACTGGA
This sequence comes from Verrucomicrobiales bacterium, assembly GCA_043745255.1. GTDB lineage: Bacteria > Verrucomicrobiota > Verrucomicrobiia > Limisphaerales > UBA11320 > UBA11320. The sequence goes on along the minus strand of JAYTTC010000821.1, from coordinate 1,968 downwards.
TGCGAACACCACTGGCGTGTTACTGATGACACGAACACGGTTCTTTGCTGGCCGGCTTCAGCCCCAGTTTGCTCGCGGGCAAGTGAAGAAGCTCTATCTCGTCCGAGTGCAAGGCCAACCGAAGGAGGATGCCTTCGATTGCGATGCGCCGATCAGTTCCGAGTCGAGTGAGTTGGGATCCAGGGAAGTGGATTTTAAATCGGGTCGGTCTGCGCGCACCGAGTTTCGAGTGCTGCGGCGAGACGCCGACGGCACGACTTTGATGGAAGCCCGTCCGCTCACCGGACGCACCAACCAGATTCGAGTGCATCTCTGGCATCTGGGTCTTCCGGTCTGCGGCGACCCGGTCTATCTGCCAGGCAACACGCTTGGTGATACCCAGACTCTTAGCCTGAGTGATTCACCTCTCTGCTTGCACGCCTGGCGGATCGCCTTCCTACATCCACTAACCCAGAAGCCCGTGGAGTTCACCGCTCCCCCGCCCTCGTGGGCCATTCTTCAAGGCTCGGCCGACAGCCCCTGACACGCGATGCGGAGGCTTAGACTTTTGTCCCGCTCCCCCCATCAGGGCGATCCACTGAACGCTTCAGGTTCCATCCCAGGTGACTTTCGCACCCCACCTCGCTGTCAAGATGCGCTCCCGAGCGCATTAGCCTCGTCCTTATCGGACGATCTGGGGCGGGGATGGGCCGATACGGCCCACGCTACAGAACTACAGTCCGTCTTCTGTAGTGTCGTCCGTATCGGACGGTCCGGCGGGGATGGGCCGATACGGCCCACACTACAGAACTGCAGTCCGGCTTCTGTAGTGTCGTCCGTATCGGACGATCCGGCGGGGTGGTTTCTGTTGTGGATCAGGAGTCATCTCGCAAACGCGCCCTTCTTTCTTGGGCCTTTCCGTTGGGTCTGGTGGAGTTTTAATCGGTCACGCCTGCCTGTTGTTTCCACTGATCGATGAACGCAAGCTGCGCTTCGCGATCGGGCAGGCAATCCAGTTTGGAATCATTCAAGAACCGAAGTGGATACCCGGCCTCCAGCGAGAGCACCTCGACATCCCTTCCGTTCACCGTGAAAATCCCACGCCACGAGCCACAGCCGATCACGAACTGGGCTTGCCCGCGCCGCTTGATACGCCGTGCCCGGTGCAGCGAAGGGTCGCGGGCCAGCAACTCGATCATCCGCGACCGGAAATCAATCCCCCATCCCACGAGCAACCATTCGGCCTGCGTTTCGGCCAAGGCTGAAAGTCGAACGCAATATTCAGGAGGTAGGCGGAGCGAGGCCTCGATCTCATCGATCCAGCCGCCGGCGGCATCGGGAAAGGAATCGTAGGGGGCAAAATAGGGTTTGATGTCGAGAATCGGAGTGCCGTCCACCAAGTCGCAGGGACCTAGAGTCAGGCGACGTCCCTCCACCGCGATCAACTGCACCGGGCTCAACCCGATCGGATTGGGCCGATGCGGGGAACGTGTCGCGAAAACACCTCTCCTTACCGCAGGGCCACGCGGCGGCAGCACCAAGGGTCGCCAGGAAGCATTGCGATGAAACCACGACACCAACCAAATTCGCGAGAAGCCGGCCAAGTCGCGCAACGCCAGCTCGTAGTCGCGACCCGTCAGCAGCTCCAGAACGTTTCGCTCGGGCTGTGCCTCGGCAGGCTGATGCAGCGCCTGAAACTTCATCTGCTTCGGGCAGCGGATGAAACCAATGGGCTGCAAGCTGAGCGTGTCCGGTGATGAACTCATTCCCTTGATTCTTCGCCATCGCCGCGAAGAGTTTCAAGGCAGAGGTGTGCCCGGGGGTGCAATTAAGAGTGGGTGAATCTGGATCCTTGGTGAAAGCCTGAATGGGTCGCGGCGTCTCCGTGAGAGCGCCGCCCACGTCAGCCGCCGCGATGTCCCGACAGAAGTAGGTTCTCGGAACAGGTTTCTCCTCCCCGGATCGGAAACGGGCAGGGCCGGGCTTAGC
>JAYTTC010000820.1:0-3067 GCA_043745255.1 Verrucomicrobiales bacterium | reverse complement strand
GGGACCCATCCTCGTTTTCTTTTTTGCGAATTCTGTGCCTCTTCGCGGCTAAAGCCGGTCCCTGCGGTTCTCTCGTCGTTGCGGTGGTTGTCTTCTGTGGTGTGGGCCGTATCGGCCCATCCCCGCCCCACCTCTTCGAATCTGCGACACTCCATTCTCACCCACTTTGAATCACACCCGGATCGTCGCTTAAACAGAGAATTGCCTTGTCCGGGACGCTTGATTCGGTAGGGTGCGTATCGAGTTTTTCCCTATGATAAGGAGCCTTCCAAATTCTTGTTTTCACGGCACGCGCACGTCCACATCTCCGATCTTATCTCGCCCACGTCGGCGGAGTTTGCTTTGGATCGGGTTGCTCGCGGTTTTGATGTTCGCGATTCGCGGATTTGCTCAGGCGCCGGACTACGCCTGGGTCAACGTCGGAGGCGGGCCAAGTTCTGATCTCGCGACCACGATTGCCGTCGACAGCGTAGGGAACGTTGTGGCGCTGGGGAGTTACTCTGTGACGGCATCGTTTGGGGGGAACTCCATCGACTTTCTCGGAGACTCGGGAGGTTACATGGTGAAGTATACTCCGAACGGTACGTTGGTTTGGCTGAAGAATTTGGCAGATGCGGTTCCACCCACCTATCCCATCGCCCAGCCTCGCAAGGTTGTTATTGATCGGTCTGGCAACATATACGCTCTCGGACGGTATTCCGGCACGATCTCAATCGGGAACCAGACTTTCAAAGCGCCCGATGGTGGTTATCTATCCTGGTTCATCGCGAAATACGATGAGAATGGAGATGCGCAATGGGCGAAGCCCATAAACACACCGAACGACAGTGGCGTTCTGGGTGGCGGCCTTTCCCTCGATGCTGAAGGCAATGTCCACGCGGTCGGATTTTTCCGAGTTTACGCGGACTTCGAGGGATCTCGATTGACTGCCGCCGGGAGTTTCGATGGATTTCACGCGAAGTATGATCCCACTGGGAATCTGATCTGGGTTCGGAAGATTGGAGGTCTTGGCTACGATGTAGCGTTGGAGATCGTCGCGGACGAGCGGGACAGTACCTATGTATTTGGGACCTACCAGGGGGTAGCGAGCGCGGGGAGTGTGGCGTTTCCTGACTCGGGCGGCTCGCAAGCATTCTTTCTGGCGAAGTATGACGCGGCAGGAAACACGACTTGGGGAGTGCGGGTCGGCACTTCCTTATTCACCTCGGAGCCGGGGGGTGGAATTGGAATCGATTCCGCTGGAAACTGTCTGGTCAGCTATGGAGCGCCTGATGGTTTTCTCCAGAAATATGACGGCCAAGGGAACACTCCCTGGACGATCCACACGGGATCCTACGGCAACGTTGCGACCGACTCTGCCTACAATATCTATGTCGCGGGCGGGTTTCAGGGAACGGTTGGATTTGGCGAGCAAACTCTTACCTCTCGAGGAGCATCGGATGTGTTCGTCTTCAAATACGACCCAGCGGGCAACCCGGTATGGGCGAAGAAAAACGGTTTCATCTTCGACGACTCCGCTTCGGACCTGGCGCTTGATCGAGCGGGAAACGTTTATCTCACGGGCACGTTTTTTGACACTACCGACTTCGAAGGGCACACCATCGTGGGGAAGGGATTACAAGACGCGTTTATTGCCAAGTTAGGAGCCAACACCTCCCCCCTTCAACCGCTCGTGTTGGTGCAGCCACAGAGCCAGATAGTGCCGCCGGGCAGCGACGTCACTCTCTCGGTCTCTGCCAGCGGCGCGCCGCCACTCACCTATCAGTGGCGGATGAATGGGACGAACCTCGCGAACGGCTCCAACACCTTCCTGGCGTTGACCCATATCGAGTTTTCTCAAGCCGGGAACTACGACCTCGTGATCACCAACTCCGTGGGCTCGGTCACCAGCCTCGTGGCGGTGATCACTGTCCGGGTGGATGCCCCCGCATTTAACGACACGTTTGCGCAGCGTGGCCCGCTGAACCCGTTCACCAACTCCGTGACGGGCAACAATGCGTTCTATACCAAAGAACCTGGCGAACCCGCTCACGCCGGACGCAAAGGCGCCCATTCCGCATGGCTGACTTGGACCGCTCCGGACAACGGGTTCTGCGTCCTCGATACGTTCGGAAGCAGCTTCGATACGGTGCTCGCGGTCTATTCCGGCTCTGTCGTTTCAAATTTGACCAGCGTGGGGAGCAATGATGACGCGGATGCGAACATCGCACAGAGCCAGTTGGCGTTTCCATCCGTGGCGGGCACAGCGTATCAGATCGCCATCGACGGTTATGCCGCCTCCGATGCGGGCAACATCGTCTTCCACCTCAGCTTCTCAAACTCCATCCCAATCATCCTCTCGCAGCCGCAAAGTGTCAGCGTGCTCGCCGGCGCTCCGGCCACGTTCCGTGTCGCTTCGGCTGGCACGCCGCCACTGAACTATCAATGGCGCTTTAACGGCTCTGACATCCAAAATGCCAGCGCGCCTGAGTTCACTGTGCCCGTTGCGCAGCCCAGCGACGCGGGAAGTTACACGGTCACGGTTAGCAACAGCTATGGATCAGTCACCAGCCATGGGGCTACGCTGACCTTCTGGCAACCGCCGGGGATCGCGACTCAACCTGTGGATCAGGTTGCGGTCTTGGGAGAAACAGCCTCCTTCAGCGTCGCCGCGAACGGGACTGAACCTTTGAGTTATCAATGGCAATTTCAAGAAGCCAGGATTCCAGGGGCATTGTTTCCCACACTCACCTTGTCGAATGTCCAGGTGGCGAACGCGGGCACCTATTTCGTGACGATCACCAATAGTTACGGTGCCGTGACCAGCGAGGTGGCTACGCTGCGTGTCCAGATGCCGTTGGTGATCCAGATCGTCGGCGACGGAAACGTCGCGAAGTCTCCCGATCATCCGTTTTACGATGTTGGCGACGTGGTCACCTTAACGGCGACGCCGAGTCGCTGGCAGACCTTCGACCGTTGGAGTGATGGAGTGCTCAGCAATCCTCGAACCGTCGCCCTCGGTGCCACCAATACGTACACGGCGTTGTTCCTCCCAGAGCCAGGCTTGGAGACGCTCTCCTTCGACGGC
>JAYTTC010000819.1:0-11422 GCA_043745255.1 Verrucomicrobiales bacterium | reverse complement strand
CAGGCGGGCGAAGTGGTGGGCTTGCTTGGGCCGAATGGCGCGGGAAAAACCACCACCTTCAACATGGTGGTGGGAGTGGTCCGGCCCGACGCCGGTTCGGTGACCTTTCAGGGACAGGACGTGACCCTGGAAGCCATGCATCTCCGCGCCCGTCGTGGCGTGGGATATCTGACTCAGGAGCCCTCGGTGTTCCGCAAAATGACGGTGGAGGAAAATCTGCTATCGATCCTCGAAACCTGCAAAATCAATCGCGTGGAACAATCCGTGCGATTGAAGTATCTGCTGGAAGAGCTGGATCTTTCGCGACTCGCGAAATCCAAAGCCTATCAGCTGAGCGGAGGAGAAAAGCGTCGGCTGGAGATCACTCGCGCGTTGGTGACCAGTCCGAGTCTTCTTCTGCTTGATGAGCCATTCAGTGGGATCGATCCCATCGCGGTGTACGAGGTTCAGAAAATCGTCCGGCGCCTCCGAGATCGTGGCCTGGGCATTCTGATCACCGACCACAATGTGCGCGAAACCCTCAAGCTCGTGGATCGGGCCTACCTTATCCACAAAGGGCAAGTCGTATACGAGGGGGGTGGACCCGAAATGCTGCAGGATCCCAAGGCTCGTGAGATTTATCTCGGTCCAGAGTTCAATATGTAGCCAGTCGCGAGTTTTTTTGAAATGAGCTCCTCTATGAAAATCGAACCCGTAACGGTGAAACGCTTTTACACCGACAACACGGGAGTGCTCGGGCTGAAGCTGGTCGCTGGGGCCGGCGGACTGAACCGTCTGATCAAAGAGCCCACAGTCAATCGTCCCGGGCTTGCGTTGGCAGGATTCACGAAGTACTTCGCCAAACACCGGATCCAGGTCATCGGTGCCGCCGAATATACCTTCCTGAAGGCGCTGTCTCCGGTAGAGCGAGAGCAGCGGTACGAGATGCTGCTCTCCACCAAAGTTCCGTGCATTGTCTACAGTCGGAACTTCCAGCCGGATCAACAGCTGCTGAAGCGAGCTGAGAAAGCCGGGGTTGCGGTGTTTTCCTGTCCGTTGATCACCATGAAGTTCATCAACGTGGCCACCATCGCTCTGGAAAATCTGTTCGCTCCGCGGGGCAGCGAGATGGGCAGCATGGTGGACATCCTTGGGATCGGAGTGATTATCAAGGGCGAGAGTGGAATCGGGAAGAGCGAGTGTGTTCTGGCGCTGATCGAGCGTGGCTACAGCCTGGTGGCCGACGATATCACCCGTGTGCTGCTTCTCGATGGCAGGGATATTATCGGCAGCTGCGCTGAGTTGACTCGAAATCACATGGAGGTCCGGGGTATCGGGATCATCAACGTTGCCGCGATGTTTGGAGTGCGGAGCATTCGTTTCGAGAAGCGAGTGGACCTGGTGGTCTCGCTGCGACTCTGGAACGAAGTTCCCGATGTGGATCGCCTGGGTCTGGAGGATGAGTATGTCAAGATTTTGGGTGCTGAGATCCCTCATATCACCATTCCCGTGAAGCCAGGCCGCGATATCGCCCGGTTGGTTGAGGTGGCAGCGTTTCAGACCAAACTCAAGTCCTCTGGCTACAACCCCGCCCGCGAGCTGAATGACCGTCTCCTAGCTCAAATGAGCGTTCCTCAGGGAGGGTTATGAGAAGGCGTCGGCGAAGATTTTGTCACAGGACACTTTGAGTTTGGCATGGCTCTGTGGCACTGGTATTTACGACGTGCGCGGTTGACGCGTTAGGAAAGGCACTGACTGTTGTCGAAAATCACGAAAGAAATTGTCGTCACGAACAAGCTGGGCATTCATGCCCGGCCGGCGGCGATGTTTGTGCGGACGGCGAACCGATTTGAGTGTCAGGTGTACGTGGAAAAAGACGGGGAACGTGTGAACGGCAAGAGCATCATGGGCTTGATGATGTTAGCCGCCGGACCCGGGAGCCGACTGACGGTCGTTTTGGAGGGAGAGGATTCTGCGAAGGCCCTGGCCGAGTTGGAATCGTTGCTCAAACGGAAGTTCGACGAAGATTGATCCGCGGTTAAAAGTTCCCGTCCCTGTCCTGGAACAGTAAGGAGAAGTTCAGATGCCCCGTCTTTTTTGCGTCTCTTGCGCTTTTTCGCGGCTAAACCCGGCCCTCCCCGTTGCGTGGGTTGTCTTCTGTAGTGTGGGCCGTATCGGCCCATCCCCGCCGAATCGTCCCATACGGACGACGCTACAGAAGGAGGGCACCCCATAGGGGTCGCGGGGAGTGCAGATAAAAAGGCCGAGCTGGGTTGATTTCTGTTTTGGAGGATCTCACCCACTTTTAATTGCACCCGAGGGAGGGGATTCTGCACATTCGGCTTTGAACTCTCCCATCTGTCCCCCTAACCTGCCGCCCATGTCTACTGGAGACTTTGACATTAAATACGTGGCCAGGCTCGCGCGACTCGCTCTGACTGCCGAGGAGGAGCAAACGCTCGGGGCACAGTTGGGGGGTATCCTGGGTTACATCGAAAAGCTGAAGGAAGTGAATGTCGAGGGCATCGAGCCTACGTCGCATGCGGTTCCTTTGGTGAATGTCACCCGCTCCGACGTTCCCGGCTGTTCGCTCTCGAACGCCGAAGCGCTCCAGAATGCTCCTTCCAAAGCGAACGGACTCTTCGTAGTGCCTAAGATCGTCGAGTGAGACTGGCTCTCTGACCCCGCACTCCTCCGTTGTTCCGACTTACTGCTGACTGCTGACTGCTGACTGCTGACTGCATATGCCTCATTCGCTGACGATTTCCGAACTGAGCCGCCGCCTCGAACGGCGCGAACTCTCCGCCCGTCAGGCCACTCAGGCCTGCCTCGATCGGATCACCCAGGTGGACTCTAGAGTGAAAGCGTTTCTCAGTATCGACACAGCGGATGCCCTGCAGCAGGCCGACGCGGCGGATCGTATCCTTGCCCAAGGCCCTTCGCCTGCAGACCAGCCGCTGCTGGGGATTCCCATCGCGGTGAAGGACGTTCTCGCGGTAAAGGGTCATCCGCTCAACTGCGGCTCCAAGATCCTGGGTAAATTCATCTCTCCTTACGACGCGACGGTCATCGCGCGACTCCGTGCTGCCGGCGCGGTAGTTTTCGGTCGACTGAATATGGATGAGTTTGCCATGGGCAGCTCTACCGAGAACTCCGCCTTCGTCACTACTTGCAACCCATGGGATCTCACCCGTGTGCCGGGCGGCTCCTCGGGAGGCAGCGCCGCGGCCGTGGCCGCGGATGAGGCTATCGCGACGCTTGGTTCGGACACGGGCGGGAGCATCCGCCAGCCTGCCGCGCTCTGCGGCTGCGTTGGGCTCAAGCCAACCTATGGTCTCGTCTCGCGCTACGGATTGGTGGCCTTTGCGTCCTCACTCGATCAGATTGGACCTTTGACCAAGGATGTTCGCGATTCCGCTCGTCTGCTCCAGGTGATTGGCGGTCATGACCCACGCGATTCCACAAGTATTCCACGCGCGCTTCCGAATTTTGAGAACGCGCTCGGCGGTAATTTGAAGGGGCTTAAGTTGGGGCTTGCGCGCGAGTTCATGGTGGGAGGACTCGATCCGGAGGTGAAGGCCGCCGTGGACGCCGCGGTGAAGCAACTCACTTCACTCGGCGCAGAGGTGGTGGAGGTTTCATTGCCCCACACCGAGTACGCGGTGGCGGTGTACTATATCGTCGCGACGGCAGAGGCATCGGCAAACCTCGCTCGCTTCGACGGAGTGCGATACGGCGTTCGAGTGGATGGCGCGGATCCTATCCAGATGTATGAGCGGACTCGCGGCAGCGGTTTCGGTCCGGAGGTCAAGCGCCGGATCATCCTGGGCACGTATGTGCTCAGCAGCGGCTACTACGATGCGTTTTATCTCCGCGCCCAGAAGGTTCGCACGCTCATTCGTCAGGATTTCCTGAACGCTTTCGAAACAGTGGATGCCATCGTCACTCCCACCACACCGACCGCGGCCTTCAAAGCAGGGGAGAAGACCAGCGATCCGCTCCAGATGTATCTGAGCGATATCTACACCATCTCCTGCAATCTCGCCGGGATTCCAGGAATCAGTATCCCCTGCGGTTTCACCGCCTCACCGAAACTACCGATCGGTCTGCAACTCTTGGGCAAGCCGTTTGGGGAGGAGACCTTGCTTAAGATTGCTCACGCATTTGAGCAGTCGACGCCGTGGCATCGCGAGAAGCCGGCCCTCTCTTGATTGCCTGTTCGCAATCCCAAAGGGATAGCTCAGCATAAGCGACGCCCAGAGCCGGACTCACGTCTGGTGGGGAGAAATCCGACAGGCTTCTAGGCTTGCTGAAGCAGCACTTCAGCGATCTGCACGGCGTTGAGCGCCGCACCTTTGAGAAGTTGGTCGCCTGCGACCCAGAAGCAGAGGCCGTTATCCAAGGCACAGTCCAGTCGCAATCGGCCGACCTGACAGTTGTATTTTTCCGCCGCGTAGAGCGGGAGCGGATACTCGTTCTTATCGGGTGAATCCACGACATCGAGGCCAGGCGACTTAAGGAGCACCTCCCTGGCGGCTTCGACCGTGATAGGCTTCTCAAATTCGGCGCTGACGGCGACCGAGTGAGCCCGGTACACCGGGACGCGGACGCAGGTGACGCTGGCGCGAAAGGAGGGGTGGTGCATGATTTTCCGTCCCTCATTTTCCATCTTCATCTCTTCCTTGGTGTAGCCTGTGGGGAGGAAGGAATCGACGTGAGGGAGCACGTTGAACGCGATTTGATGAGGGTAAACCTCGCGTGTCACGAGTTCGCCTTTCACCACCTGGGATACCTGGCGCTCCAGCTCCTCAATCGCCTTGGCACCCGTACCGGACACGGCCTGGTAGCTGGAAGCGAAGATCCGTGTTACGCCGAAAGCACGGTGTAACGGATAGAGAGCCATCAGCGTAATGGCGGTGGTGCAGTTGGGATTGGCGATGATACCGCGATGCTTTTTGACATCGGAAGCGTTGATCTCGGGCACCACCAACGGTACTGAGTCGTCCATTCGAAAGGCGCTGGAATTGTCCACCACCACGCACCCGGCCTTGGCGGCGAGGGGAGCGAAGTCACGGGAGATCCCCCCTCCTGCGCTGAACAGAGCGATGTCCACGCCCTTGAAACTATCGGCCGTTAGCTCCTGGACGGTGTGTTCCTTGCCATGGAACGAAAGCGTTTTCCCCACCGAGCGGGCCGACGCTAGAAGAGTCAGTTTTCCAACCGGAAACTGCCGCTTTTCCAGCGTCTTGATCATTTCGATGCCCACGGCGCCCGTAGCGCCCACGACTGCCACGTGAGGATGACTGTTCATAAAGAAGGGTCATCATAATTCAGAGACTCGCCGTGTCAAACGTGCCCTTGCAGCGTTTGTGGCAATTCCGCGGAGACATTGAAATCAGGCTTGCGTCCCGAACTTGGCGATCGCCAGTGTCTTGGACCGTGAAGCTCGCGCTGATTCGACGCCAATACTCCGCTACCGGCGGAGCCGAGCTCTATCTTCAACGTCTCTTGAAGGCTTTGGGGGATGCAGGTCACGAGCTCCACTTGTTTGCGGAGCGATGGCAGGATGCGCCTCCTGGAGTTGTGGCTCATCCGATCACCCTTTCAGCCTCTCGTGCTGCGCGACCCCTTGCGTTCGCGCAGGCCATCGAGCGTGAGGTGCCCTTTCAGACTTTCGACTGCGTGTTGAGCTTTGAGCGAACCCTGCGCCAGGATGTGTATCGCGCGGGGGACGGGGTTCACCGGGTCTGGTTGGAGCAACGCCGACGTTTTGCTCCCTGGTGGCGTCGCCCTTTCGTTGGATGGGGGCAGTTCCATAAGAATGTCATGGCTCTCGAGGCCCAAACATTTGATCCCGCCAGGACGCGTCGAGTGATCGTGAACTCCAATCAGGTGAAGCAGGAAATTCTCAAGCACTTCTCCTTTCCAGAGGATCGGATCCACCTGATCCGAAACGGGGTGGATCTCGATCGCTATCGGAACGGCGATCGGGCTGCGACTCGTGCGCGATTCGGTTTCAGCGAGCATGATTTCGTGTTGCTCTTTGTGGGTTCGGGTTGGGAGCGAAAGGGTCTTTCGTATCTGCTGCACGCGGTGGATCGTTTCGGGATTCGGCAGGGAGTGGAGATTCTGGAGAAAGAGTTGCGAGGTGGAACGACGCCTCCGAGTCGGTTGTCGCGGGTGAACATAAAGCTCTTGGTGGTGGGGAAGGGAAAGAGGCCCTATCTCACCTCCGAGGACTACGTCTTTGCCGGCTCGATGGCGGATGTGGAGAACGCCTACGCGGCGGCCGATCTTTTCGTCTTCCTCCCGATCTACGAGCCCTCCGCGAACGTGGTGGTGGAAGCCCTGGCTGCGGGGCTGCCCGTCATCACCTCGATTCAAAACGGGGCCTCGGAGCTGATTCAGGAAGGGGTGAACGGATCGGTGCTCCCCGATCCCTCCGATATCGACGCCGTGGTGGACGCGATTGGTTTTTGGTCATCGCAACGGTTCCTGGCTCGTCCAGCCGAAACGGAATCACTGCGATTGGAAAGGAATGTGGCCGAAACGGTGAAAGTGCTGGAGCTTGCTGCGCGTGAGCGATCGGTATGAAGATTTCCATCTGCCTCATCACCTCCAACGAGGAAGCGAATCTGCGTCGCTGCCTGGAGAGTTGCGCCGACTTAGCCGACGAGCTGATCGTGGTGGACTCGGGCAGCCGTGATGCCACCTCGAGCATTGCACGCGAGTTTGGAGCGCGCTTTCAGCAGCAAGACTGGCTGGGTTACGTGGGACAGAAGAACCACGTGTTGTCGCTCGCGAGCCATGAGTGGGTGTTTAGTATCGATGCGGACGAGGAGCTATCGCTGGAACTGCGCGAAGAGATCAAGCTGTTGCGCGAAGTGAGCCCCTCAGACTCCTGCGGCGGATTTTCCATGCCCCGCTGCGTGCTCTACGAAGGACGTTGGATTCGACATGGAGACTGGTATCCGGATCGACTCGTGCGGCTCTTCCGAAGGTCGCGCGCCCGGTTCGAGGGAGGCAAGGTGCATGAACGTCTCGTGGTCGAGGGCCGGATTGTTCCACTTCAGGGGGAAATTCATCACTACTCATTCCGTGACGCGGAGGATCACTGGGCCCGCTGCCAGAAATACGCCCGGCTCTGGGCCGAGACCCAACACGAAGCAGGGAGAACCACTCGTCCCTGGTCTGGATATGGGCATGCTTTCTTTCGCTGGCTGCGAGGCTATGTGCTGCGAGGCGGTTTTCTTGATGGCTCGCAAGGGAGCCGGATCGCACGATTCTGCGCACGGGAAGTTTTACTGAAATATCAACTTCTGGCGGCGATGCAGCGGTCGTCACCCAAGGACTAAACCTAATCTGACTCGTCAGAACCGGCTCAGCTCTTTTTCCGAAGAAAAATATCTAGGGTGAATTCGGCTGTCACGTTTACATGAATGCTCGATTGGAAGTTTTGCCGGATTGCGCGGCGATCAGCCGCGTTGCGGCGGGGATCATTCACGACGCAGTTCGCCGTAAACCGGACCTCCTCCTTTGCGCTGCGACGGGTTCCTCTCCCACGGATACCTACGCGAGGCTGGCGGAGCTTCAAGAGCAGACCCCCGCTGACTTCAGCTCGATGCGAGTCATCAAACTGGATGAGTGGGGCGGCTTGCCGATGGACGATTCCGGTTCGTGTGAATCGTACCTGAGGAAGCATCTGCTCGATCCGTTGGGAATTGGCGACGATCGATACGTGGGGTTTGAAAGCCGTCCAGAGGATGGAGAGGAGGAATGTCGCGAGATTCGGGAATGGCTGGAGCGGCAAGGCCCGATTGACATGGCGATCCTGGGTCTTGGCATGAACGGCCACGTGGCCCTCAATGAGCCGGCGGACTCACTCGAGCCCTTCGCTCATGTGGCTGAACTTGCTCACTCGAGCCTCTCCCACTCGATGCTTCAGTCGAGTCGCTATCGACCCCAGTTTGGTCTCACCCTTGGATTGGGAGAGATCCTTCAGGCGCGTCGAGTGATTCTGCTGGTGAGTGGCGAGTCCAAGCGTGAGGTGTTTGCCCATTGGCGCCAGGGCCGGTTGAGCACTCGCTTCCCCGCGTCCTTGCTCCATTTGCACCCGCGACTGACCTGTCTCTGTGATCGAGAAGCGGCTTCGGAGGTATGAGCTGGTGCTAGCATCCTGTCGGACTTTTCCCCACCGGACGTAAGTCCAGCTAGGGAGGTCGACTGTACTGAGCTATCCCTTAGGAATCGCCGCAACAGGCTGCTCGCACTCCACATCCAGGAGGGATGCCTGTCCGGTGCCCCGTGCCTCGGCTAACCGTTGAGCAGCACCCCCGGCATTTCGCCGGAGGAAAGGGTAATTTTTCCAGAGCTCCTGAGCGTCGCCTGGATATCGAGCAAGGTAAAGAGGGCGGTGGCGACTTCAGGAACGCGCTGGATTTCTGCCAGCGCTCCACCGACCACCTGAGGGCGAACCGCCTGCGCCTGGCCCAGGCGTTGCGCTGCTTTTTTGTCGGCTTCGGAATGGATGATCGCGACCTCGTTCTCACCCGCCTGCCGCATGGCGGCGGTGACTTGGCGCAGGCGGTTTACAACCTTCCGCTGGATTTCTGCAATCATCCCCGGGTCACGGAACGCGACTTTTCGGATATAGGTGGAGCCAAGATTGAAACCCCATTGCGATGAAGTGGGAGAAACCTCCTCGCGCACCTTGCGGGAGAGAGCGTCGCGATTCTCGAGCAGAACGTCGAGTTTGAGGTTCGAAAGCTGCTTCACCACTGCGGTCGCCACATTGGCTTTGAGGGAGCCCATCGGATCCGAATTTTGGAACAGAAATGCTTTCGGGTTGTTCACGTACATCTCGAACCAGATTCCGACGCCCATGGGGGCACCCTCCTCCGAGTTGACCAACTGGTTTCGGAGGTAGGCTTGGTGAATGGGAGTGCGCACCGTATAGGCTTTGCCGAAGAAGGGGAAGAGGAGTGCCCTGGGTCCAAAATGCGCGATGGGGAAAAATAGGCCGGGCTCTTCAACCTGGCCCACCACTTTCCCGAAGAACGTGTAGACGATCACGGTGCGCTCTGGGAGGACGCGCCAGAGTTGGAATGTCCGGCCGAGGCCCATCAGGAAAGATGCGACGAAAAAGGTGAGGATGACGCCCGCGACAATGGAGATGAGAAAGTTCATAGAGTGTGTGCGTTGCGTTAAACTTTGAGGAGCGTCTGCGCTGCCTTCTCCCGGAGTGGGAGGGACGCGTTACGGAGGTAACTATCGAGCGCTGCCTTGCCACCCTGGACGTGCATGGCCTGGAGTGTCTTGCTGAGTTCGAGTAGGGGTGCCGCCTCGGCTTCTGCCCGATTCTCCGCGATCTGCACGGCTTGCTCAGCCATTTTGAGTTTCTGGTCCGCATCGGCCTTGGCTTGACTGATCGACGCGGCGACTTGGTTCTGCGTGGTGTTGATGGAAGCGAGGGCCTCATCGACGTCGCTGGGCGGGTCAATGTTGGTGATCAGCGCAGCATCAAGATCGATTCCGTAGCGGGCGGCTGTTTTTCGGCAAGTGTCCTCCATAAAACTATTGATGAGGGACAGATTCCGGCGGAGATCATTGATGGAAACTCCCTCCACCGCCCCTTCGTGTGCCATCTCCCCATGAAAGGTGGCGACTCGGTCGCGCAGCACCGAGATGAAATACCCGACCACATGCGCTGCGGGATGCTCGATGCCGAACAGATAGGCGTAGAGATTGCGCTCGCAGGGTTTCCATCGGATCTGTCCGGAAATCTGCACCGTGAGATTGTCCTTGGTGACCGCCTCGATCGATTCCTGCTTAATGTTCGGATCCCAAGTGATATCGATGGTCTGAATGGTCATGTCCACTTTGTAGAGCTTTTGCCAGGGCCATTTGAAATACGGACCCCCCTGGGCTATGACGCGGATATTAGGATAATCGTAGCGCAGTTTTTCCTCCGCCGTGAGCAAGGACCCGAGCTGGGGGTCGGTGGCGGTAGTGCCGAGGATGCGCTGCACGCGACCAAAAGTGGTCATCACGCCGCGTTCCGTGGGGCCGATGGAATAGACGCCGAAGAGCAGTGTAAGGAGGGCGGCTAGACCGACCCCGATCACAAGTCCCAATAGAGTGGTGGTAATCATGGAATGTATAGGATCCGTTTTACAGTCGGAGGGTTATCAGGTTTGCCGGACGCCGTCTCGCAAAAAAAACCTTGGCCGCAATCCTGTCCCAACCCGGGCGACTTTCACGTCGTTCAATGCCGCGTGAGGAAGCTTGCAGGAAGCCGCTCGCTCCGCGACCGTCCTTTTATGACTGGCGCCTCAGGAGTTCAGCTGACCTCGATCCGATTGGCTTGGGGATGTTTGCTCTGGTTCTCGAGCCTCCTATGCGCCGAAGACCTAGTGGTTCGATCCTATCCGATCGGCACCATTAACTCGGCACTCGAGGGCCAGTGGCAGGGGACGACGGTAGGGTCTAACGGGCGAGTGTATTTTGGTGTCTCCTCGCACACGTTCGGTCAAGGGGCGGCATTTCTCTCCTTCGATCCGGCGACGCAGGAGCTTGCCCAGCTGGTGCCCGATCTAAGCCGGCTCTGCGGCGAAGATCCTCATGAACATCCTCCGCAGGGAAAGATTCATAGCGAGATTGTGGAGTATCGTCACCATCTCTGGTTTGGGACGCATCTGGCGATCTACGATTCGAACACGAGATCCAACTACACCGGCGGACATCTGGTTTCCTATGATCTGGATGCAGGGCAGTTCCGTGACTGGGGCATCCTGCGAACCAACCAATCGATCTATTCGGGCTTGGCGCTGGATGCAGCTCGCGGGTGGCTCTACGTCTTCACCTGCCCCTCGATTGGCAATCCGTTCTTTTACGCTGATGAACCCGCATTAGCGGGTGAGGGATGCCACCTGTTTCGAGTGGATCTCAACGACGGATCGCGACTCGACCTGGGGATTGTGGCACCGGGTGGCGACGCCTGCTTGTATCTATTGGTGGACGCTGCCGGAGACTGTTGGTTCATGCCGCTGCGAAGTGGAGAGCTGAAGCGCGTTCGCCACGACGCAATTGAGGTGGAGCGGGTGGCACCGGCCGGGACGCAGTCCCTCTGGAGCTATGTTACCCCCAACCCTGGCAGCAAAACCCCTCTTTTGGCGCGAGGGTTGCGCGGTCAGGAGAGGGAATTGCTACGATTTGATCCTTCGAGGCCTTTCGATACCGCGTTCTCCTCGCTCGGGATTATCTCAAACTTCTATGTGATGGCGAAGGCGGCCAGTCGACTTTATTGGACTGATTCGGACACCCCTGGGGTTTCGAGTGAACGTCTTCTCAGTCTTTCGGTGGACGCCGCGAACCTGGAATCGGTGGAGATCCATGGCGCGCTGATCGATCAGGACGGCCGACGGCCGATGCGATTGGGCGGCGT
>JAYTTC010000818.1:0-3079 GCA_043745255.1 Verrucomicrobiales bacterium | reverse complement strand
GTGTCGATAGGGGAAACTATAGGGACCGCCCCCAGCGCCATTGTTTCATAGAGGGTGTTTGGAATTCCGTCGGTAAGAGACGGCGCCAGCACTACACGTGCCCTGGCCATGAGGGAGAGCAGTTCCGGCCGGGGAATCCGGTCATAAAGCCGGCAGGAGCGTTGGATCGACTCCGGCAAGGTGGCCAACCACATTCTTGTTTCCGGGATCAGGGCAGTGAGATGGATTTCGCAAGGGTGGATTGTGTCCCACGCAATTCGCAACGCTTCGAAAACCGGAAGGGCTTTCGAGGCCGGGCATTCATAGGCCTTCGGAAAAAGGACAACTCGGCTCGAGCTGGCCGGTGTCCGGCGTAGTGCCGCCAACTCATCTACGTCCACCCCCCCAGTGCCTGGAACTACACCAAGTGGCGAAACCCTGGCGCGAGCCAAGCCCAGTTCCTGAGCATAGACGTAGTTGAGTTCATTGTCGGCAACGAACTGATCGCATGCGCCCAATACCTGACGGATTCGACGAGCCTCCTCGGGGATTAGCCGTGACAATGAGAGTTCAGGCCCGCCTCTCGCCGTCACGATCCATGGAATGGCCGCCAGAGAAGGGAACGCATTGCGTGCATCCAGAAAATTGTAGGACGCGGGGTCGAGGCCCAGGGTATGGACTAAATCGGGCTTCCAGGCACTAATCACTCTCGCGAGATGGCTTGTCTGGTAGCGATTCAAATACCGGTCGCCGAATACTTTTCTTGCCACACGGGCCGCGAGTGAACGCCAATGAGGCATGGACGAGTCGACCGGGACCTCCTCTCCGAACTTTGCAGTAATCGGAAGGCCGAAGAGCCGGACATCGAACGACGTTTTGTCCAACAGCGATACCCAGGAGTGTGTATGCGTGCTTGCCGACAACGCAACAAACAGGACCTTGGTTCGCGAGCGAGGCATCAGATACCAGCGCTGCCCGTGCTACCTTGGGTCGCACTGTCGATGACTTCGCGAGACCAAAGCTCGGTCATCATTAGGATCCATGGGTGGGTCCAGGGTGCGTCGCCCGCCTCGAAACGTGTCCTGATTTTCGCCACTTCCCCTGAATCGAAAAGCCCGCGCTTTTTCACGGAGGCGATTGAAAGCGTATCATCCATCACTTCCTTCAAGGGCCCACGCAGCCAGGCTGCGTAGGGAAGTCCGAAGCCACGCTTCGGTTGCCGATCCATTCCAGCAGGGATCAAATTGCGGAACGCATCTATCAGGACACGCTTGGCGCCCGAGGCACGATAGCTCGCCCCCGGATCCAGGCTACCTGTTTCCGGTGGGCCGAGCTTTGCCTCATCCGGGAGCGACAATGCGAGGTCCGTCAAAATGTGATCCAGATACGGCACGCGCACCTCGAGCGAGTGAAACATGGATACGCCGTCGATATCCCGTAACAGTTGATTCTGGGTGTACCCGCGCAGGCAGAGCGCGGTGACACGCCGGACAGCCGACTCCTCGGAAAGCTCATCCTGGTTGAGCATATCCAGTGCCGGGTCGCGACCGCAGGAAGCTGATGCGCGAATGTCTAAGCCCATTGCACGGGCAGCGAGAGGCGCACCCATCGCCTGGTGCTGGCGCGCGAACCGCGAAAGAAAACCGCATTCCGAACGGTAGGCGTCTATGCGTCCGCCGACTCTGGTGCGTACCAACGGGTCCAGAAATGGCCAACGAGCGAACTCCGACCTCATCTTCGCCAATCGGGAACATGTTGCTCCTGACTGCTCGGCCGACACGTATTGGACCATGGACCGGAACCATGGATACCCCGCGAAGAGCTCGTCTCCCCCCGTTCCGGAAATGGCCACCGTCACATGCCGACGGGCCGCAAGGGAAACGAAATAGGCGTTCACCCCATCGATGCTGGGCTGACCCAACGCGCCCGCAATGTTTGCAATGTGCGAACGAACATCGTGTCCGGTGACCTCCTCACGGTAGTGATCCGTCCCGAAGACTTCTGCGGTCCGCTTGGCGTCCGAAGTTTCGTCTATGTCTGCACCTTCAGCTGCGAAGCCGATTGAAATGGTCTTCACTCGCCCGACGGCAGCCTTAGCCATGAGACCGACGAGAATTGCCGAGTCGATGCCGCCGCTCAGGAAAGCGCCAAGCGGAACATCGCTAATCAACTGGAGACGTAGGGAATCCTCGACTCCCGTACGAACCATCTCGACCATTTCTGCGTATGACTTCGCTTCGACCCCGGGGCCGCGTCCTGCGCCGAGTCTCCAATACCGCTCGAGCCTAGTTCCTGTTCGTTCGACAATCATGCGATGCGCCGCGGGGAGCATGCGGACGCTGCGAATTGCGGTCGCCGGCTGGGGAATAGAACCGAAAGTGAGCAGCTCGCGCATTCCGTCCGCATCGATCTCTACCGGCACCCGGCCGCTGGCCAGCAGCGCCTTTAGTTCGGAGGAAAACAACAAGGCCCCGTTGATATCGGCGTATAGCAGCGGCTTGATTCCAAGAGGATCGCGTGCGAGAAGCAGTCGTTCCCGCCCGGCCCCTCCGCGCCTGTCGTAGATCGCCAGAGCGAACATACCTCGCAAACGGAGGAGGAAATCATCGCCCAGGGTCTCGTAGAGTTTGAGCAGCACTTCTGTGTCGGAGTGGGAGCGGAACGAGTGCCCGGCGCGCTCCAGTCGCTGCTTCTCTTCCAGGAAGTTGTATACCTCACCGTTGTAGACAATCCAAATGCCGCCATCCGCGCTCGACATTGGCTGATGGCCGGCGGGAGAGACATCAATTACGGCGAGACGTGTCATGCCCATGGCAATTCGATCGTCGCGGAAGGTGCCACTGTCATCAGGTCCGCGGTTGCGCATCGCGGCCAGCATCGGGGAAAGATCCAGCGCCGGCAGCCCGAACGCCCCGGCTATTCCGCACATAGCCGTTGGATCAAATGCGCCCCATCTCAGCTATGCGTCTCCGTGATTCAATATGCTGCGAAACTCGATGGCGGAGGCGCGCGAAGAACGGCCTGACCGGGGTGAGAGGCCGGCGCAGCAATTTCGGCACGATAGCGTCAAACAAGGGCTTTCGTATTGGCAGGCCACCCG
>JAYTTC010000817.1:0-11504 GCA_043745255.1 Verrucomicrobiales bacterium | reverse complement strand
TTTTCCCTCCGGGAGTGCTGGAGTCCGCTCCCGCATTCTATGTTGCAGTGACTCGCACTCCCTCCGCTCAAGAGTCGGCCGCGCTGCAACGGGCGGTGGTGGAGAAGTTCCCCAATGTCTCGGCCATCGATCTGACGCTGGTTTTGAACACGCTGGATTCCGTGTTGAAGAAGGTATCGCTCGCGATTAGTTTCATGGCGCTCTTCACTGTGGTGACTGGGCTGCTCGTGCTGGCCGGCGCGGTCCTGGTAAGTCGTCACCAGCGAATGAGAGAGAGTATTCTTCTTCGTACCCTGGGGGCTTCGGCGGCGCAGATCCGCAGGATACTGCTGGCGGAATATGCAAGTCTCGGCTTTTTGGCCGCTCTTTCGGCCGGGCTGATGTCGCTGGCCGCAACCTGGCTCCTCGCCCACTACGTCTTCCGCATTGCGGTGACTTTCCAACCGCTTCCAATCGTGACGGCCCTGGTCGCTGTGCCGGTCCTCACGGTGGTCACGGGCCTGTTGAGCAGCCGTGGCGTCGCGACTCAGCCTCCGATGGAAATTCTTCGTCAAGAATCGATGTGACCGCAGTGGGAGCTTGTGCGCGTGAGTGGCTGTTCCCAGTATTCCCTCGCGTGCACTGGACTCGATATCATTGGATGGTGCTGATGTGTTGGATGACCTGGGTGGCGAGGTCCACCGCGGCCCCCAGCCCTCCTCCGCCTCTCCTTACCAATGAGGTGAGCCCGCCTCTCCAAGTGGCGACGCCGCAGGCATTGCTTGCACCGACCGTTGGGGTGTCGAATGCACCCTCGAGGGAGGCTCAGGCACCGATTGATGTTCTTGTGCCCACGCTGTCGGCTCAGCCGGACAGGCTGCCGTCGATTTTCCCCCCATGGCCCCCCCATCAGCTGCCGAGATCCATGGTGTCGCTGATGGATTGGGCAAATTATTACGGCGTTGCCAAGCCGAGGAAACTCGGGACTGCGCCTCAAGCTACCTACGAGATTCGGGTGGGAGATGGAAAGGCGTTGATTCGAATGGGTTCCTCGCGAGCGACGGTGCGCGGGGTTGACGTCATCCTCTGCCATCTGCCTCAGTTTGTGGGCGGCGAACCCGCGCTTCACTGGCTCGATCTTCTGAAGACACTGCACCCCTTGCTCTGGGTGCAACCCCCCATGATCACGGAGACCAATCGACGGGTGGTGATTGATCCCGGGCATGGAGGTCGGGATGTGGGAACGGGAAGTCCCGACAATCGGAACTTCGAAAAACGGATGACACTCGACTGGGCTTTGCGACTTCGGTCGCTCCTGGAAAAGCAAGGTTATGAGGTGCTGCTTACTCGCACCAACGACGTGGAAATCTCCTTGGCGCAGCGGGTGTTCATCGCGGAAGAAGCCCAGGCTGGTTTGTTCATAAGCCTCCACTTCAATTCGGCCTATCCAGTGAATGGGCGACGCGGACTGGAAACCTATGCGCTGACGCCTCCGGGTCTGGCCTCTACCGTGGTTAGGGACGGCGAGGACAATATGCGATTGCTGTTTCCGAACAACGGCCACGATGCGGCGAATCTTCTGCTGGCCTGGCGAATTCAGCGCGGAGTCGTCGCGACGGCGGGAGCTGTGGATCGGGGAGTTCAGCGCGCTCGCTTCATGGGGGTGCTTCGCGGGCAAAAGCGTCCTGCCGTGCTAGTGGAGGGAGGATATCTGTCGAATCCCGAGGAGGCGCGGAAAATTGGAGATCCGGCCTATCGTCAAAAGCTGGCGGAAGGCGTCGCATCTGGGCTGAAAGATCTCTGGGTGGCGGAGTAGCGATCGCGGTTTGCTCTTGCGGTCGACACTCGAGCGCCGGGACCATGCCGGTATGTCGCAGATGCTCAAGTCCTCGGGTGCCATGGCCGCAGCCACCCTTGCCAGCCGGGTGCTCGGGCTGGTTCGGGAGATGGTCTATGCGCGATTCCTGGGGATCGGCTTGGTCGCAAGCGCGTTCTATTTCGCCTTTACCATTCCCAACCTGTTTCGGCGGCTGCTCGGCGAAGGGGCTCTGACCGCCGCGTTTATTCCCCACTTCAAGGAGAAGGAGAAACTTGCCGGAGAGGTCGAGATGTGGCGTGCGGCCAACGCGGTGATCTCCGGGCTTCTGGTCCTGACTGCCGGTGTGGTCCTGGTGGTGATCCTGGTCTCGTCTGCTTTAATTTGGTCGCGGGCATTCAGCAGCAAAACGACTTTGATGCTCGATCTGCTCCGCTGCATGGCACCCTATCTTCTCCTCGTTTGCCTGGCGGCCATTCTGATGGGGATGCTTAACGCGCGGGGCCATTTTTTTGTCCCGGCGATGGGCTCGGCGATGTTGAATCTGGTGATGATCGGCTCGGTGTTCTGGATCGCACCCGCACTCGGAAAAACTCTAGAGCGACAGGTCTTCGGGCTCGCGATAGGCGTAGTGATCGCGGGTTTTGCACAGTGTTTCTACCAACTGCCCTTGATCCGCAAGGAAGGCTTTCGCTATCGCTGGGTGACGCCTTGGAGGGACGCATCGGCTCGTCTTGTGGCGCGACAAATGGTTCCCGGTGTATTGGGGGTCGCGGCGTTTCAGATCAACGTGATGGTGACTCAAGGTCTCGGATTTTGGGTGGCGGATCACATCGTTGCTTCGTTTAGCTACGCCGTCCGGCTCATGGAGCTTCCACAAGGGTTGTTTGGGGTTTCGCTTGCGACTTATCTGCTGCCGACCCTTTCCGGATTGGCGACCGACAAGAAGTTTTCCGAGTTTCGCTCCACTCTGCAGCAAGGGCTGGGCTATGTCCTGTTCACTAATACCGCCGCGGCTGCTCTCCTGATGGTGCTGGCGGAGCCGATTATCCGGCTGTTGTTCGAGAGCGGCAAGTTCGACGCTCAGGCCACGCAACGAGTCGCCCATGCGCTCTGTTGTCTGGCTCCAGGCCTGCTCGCCTTCTCGGTTGTGAATATCACCGCGCGGGCATTCTACGCCCTTGGGGACACGCATACGCCAACGAAGATCAGCATTTTCTGTCTGGTGTTGAATCTTGTATTGGTAGGGCTGCTAGTCCGACCGCTGGAGCAGGCTGGGATGGGGCTGGCGAACACCGTGACCTCCTCCGTTAACATGGTGTTATTACTCTATGCGTTGAAGAAAAAGCTCGGGAAACTCGAGTTCACACAGCTCTGGCGAAGCCTGCCGGCCCTCTTGGGAACGGGTGTAGTGACTGGACTAGCAGCCTGGGCGGGGATGAGATTCTGGGAACAGCACCTGGGGCACGCCAATTTCCCGTTGCGGTTTGGAGCTGTCTTTGCACCTACTATCGGGGCGGGGATGGTTTACCTGCTTTGCACCTGGATGTTCCGGATAGGATATGGTTCTGAGGTCATCGCGCTGCTTTCTTCTCGTGCGAAACGCGTAATCCGCGGCGCGAACTAAAACGATAGCCCCGGCGGGCACCTTGCGGAGGGACGTTCTAAGTCTGACAGCCTGCTAGCAAGATGAACCTTGGCGGTCTCGATCGAACACTCCTACTCTGCCGTCTGCATGAACAAGACAACTGTGACGCGGTTGGCGGCGGTGTTCGGTTTCGCAGCGGTGGCCTTGGGCGCGTTCGGAGCCCACGCGCTTCGGAACATCCTGAGCAAAAATGGCATGGCTCACACATGGGAGACCGCAGTGCTGTATCACGCTCTGCACGCGACGGGTCTTCTAGTGATGTCGCAATGGCAACCCATCCCCAAAGGTGTGGTTCGATGCTTTACGGTCGGAATTCTCGTTTTTTCGGGCTCACTCTACCTGCTGGCCCTTACTGGTTTGAAAATGTTCGGAGTGATTACACCCTTCGGGGGCGTGGCGTTTCTCCTAGGATGGATGCTTCTGGGGTTGCGCAGGATGGAATAAGCGAGCCTCGGGCCGGGGAAGGACGACCACACCGGATGTCGGCCATGGGCTGAAAGAGATTGTGGAGGGATTACGAACAGGCAAGGTTGGCAGGTTCGGACGAGTTCGATTGAGTTTCTTCGAAATCCGACAGCCTGTTAGGGGAACAACCAAATTGGGCTGAGTAGGTTCCGCAGCGGGGGAGCGAACGGTTCCGAAAAATCCATATCGGTGAAACAGCCGAGGACTTGATCGGATAAACCGCAATCTAAGTCTGGTGCCGAGCACCAGCAAGGATAGGGGATTCCCTTACTAGCGGAGGCAATTTGTGGAATTACTAGGGCATTCGCAAGTTTGGAAACCTAGAGGTTCCGCTCAGGTCATCGGGCCGGGGACAATCAATCGCTGAAAACATTCAAAGGTTTTTGAAAAACGCATTGACACTTGTATCGTGATTGAGGATAGTGCGCTCACACACAGAACAAAACCAAAGCCACATGAGAACAAAAACACTACTTCTTACGGCCGCTCTTTCTGCTGCGGGCGTTCTTAGCTCGATGGCGGTCGTTACCTCGGTGAACGTCGTCGGATACATCAACGTTTCCGTTCCGAAGGGATTCTCGTTCATCGCGAATCAACTGGTCGCCGCCTCCGATACCGTTGCGAACCTTATCCCTGCTCCTGCAGACGGAACGGTTCTTTACACCTGGGACAATGGATTCTCTCCGAATCCTTACAATCTCTTCGGTGATAACACTTGGGATCAGCCTGGTGTTAAGCTGTCCCCTGGTAGCGGTGCGTTGATTTATAACGCCAGCGCTGCTCCGTTCACGGTCACCTTCGTTGGTGAAGTGAAGCAAGGCTCCCTGAGCACTGCGATTAGTCCTGGTTTTCAGTTCGTGAGCTCCCAGGTTCCTCAAGAAGGCACCCTGAGCGCCTTGAACTACACCGCGACTGACGGCGATGTTCTTTACAAATGGGATAACGGCTTTTCTCCCTACACCTACAACCTCTTCGGTGATAAAACCTGGGATCCTTCGGAACCCACGCTCAAAGTTGGCGAATCCGCTCTTCTCTTTTCCGTAACCGGCACTGATTGGAATCGGAACTTCGTCGTTCCTTGAATTGGTATAGGGCAATAAAGTTTCCAACCGTTAAACAACCACAACCATCATGAAAAAACTGTTAGTAACGTTAGCAATCACCGGAATCGCCGTGGGCGCCTTCGCTCAGGGTTCTATTCTGTTCCAGAACACCAGCGGTCCGGGGTCTGAAAAATACATCTACGGAGTCGACAGCTCTAACCCAACGAGTGACGTCCTCGGCGGGACCCGTGAGAAGGTCGGAGCCGGATATTCCGCTCAGCTCTTCTACGGTGCCACAGGTGCCTCCGAGGCTGATCTGAAGGCTATCGACTTCGTCACCACCTTCAAGACCGGTGCCTTGGCTGGCCTGTTGAATGGTAATTCCAAGCTCGTTGTTCCCGGTCTGCTCGGTGGCACGAAAATCGTGCTGCAGCTGCGCGTGTGGGACAGTTCGGTCGCTAGCTGGGCCGACGTAGTGAGGTCCGCGAACGACAATAAAGCTCGTGGTAAATCTGCTATGATCGCCAACTACGAGCTCTCCGGCGTCGATGCAGACAACGCTCCTCGTGTCGGCTCAGGCAACTTCGCCAAGAGCGGACTCACGAGCTTCGGGCTCTACATTGTTCCGGAACCCTCCGTGATCGCTCTCGGCGCTCTCGGACTCGGCGCTCTGGTTCTCCGCCGCCGCAAGTAATTAGTCTGTTTCTTTAAAGCAAGCCGCCCAGCAATGGGCGGCTTTTTTGTTTTAAACTCCAGTTGATGAACCAAACTCAAATTTCGAATCTGAAGGGTGTGTGACACGCATTCATGCTGATGACAGCCGATCTCATTTCAGATTGGAAGACAGGGAATTCGGACGGTTCTCGTGCGCAGCTTGCGACTACCGAGATCAAAATGACTTGTTAAGAAGGGATAGGCATCATACGGGAGAGGCGAAGTCCTCGCGTTCGGATTTTGCACGTGGAGTGTGCGGAAGTCAGGATCATCAGCCTGAGGTTCTCAAGATCTGATCTCTACGATTTTCATCGCGACTTTGCTTATCTGAATCATTAACCAGACCTAATTCGTGAAATATTTCACAAACTATCTTGCTGCGATGGCACCCTCGCCTTAAATACGGCTGGCTCTTGACAGGTTTCCCTCCTGCGCGTGGCATTGAGTATCATGCTTGGAGGGGTTGGCCAAGAAAGGCATTGACGACCCGACCTTGTTTCCGCTTGGTAGTGGGCGTCGTTTGCCCGTTCGGGCGTTTGTCTTACCCAACTTAACCAACAATCAACAGCCGTCTGAACACGACTAGCTGACATGTCCGATATTTTTCCAAAGTGGACCAACCGCCTGCCCGCGATGGCAGTTCTGTTCTTACTGCTATTCGGCGGTGGTGCTGTGACTGGCATTTGGTACTACTTCTCTCCGAAGTATACGCGTGTAGGTTACCAGCCAGTGCAGCCGGTCCCGTTCCCACACAGCGTCCATGTAGATCAGGTCGGCCTAGACTGCCGTTACTGCCATAGCCAAGTGGAGAAGAGCTGGTATTCCAATCTCCCTTCATCCTCTACCTGTCTGAACTGTCACAACCAAATTCTGAAAGAGGATCCTCGGTTGGCGATTGTTCGTGATTCGGCGCAAACCGGACAGTCAGTACCGTGGGTGCAGGTCCACAAGGTTCCGGACTACGTGTATTTCAACCATTCAGTGCACGTCAATCGGGGGGTTAGCTGTGTTCACTGTCATGGTGAAATCAATAAGATGGATGAGGTATACCATGCCAAGCCTCTGAGTATGACCTTCTGTTTAGACTGTCATCGCAATCCGGGTCCTAATCTTCGTCCTCTAGACAAAATAACGGACCTCGCCTGGAAACTTCCCGATCCAGACGTTCAAAAAGACCAAGGTCAACGCCTCGCTCATGACTGGAAAGTCAACGCTTCTCAAAACTGCTCCGCCTGTCATCGATGAAAACCATTCCGCCTCCTTGTCCTGAGCCGGAGTCCGGCCCGAAATATTGGCGCAGCCTCGATCAACTGGCTGAGACTCCGGATTTTCGCCAGTGGGTAGAACGTGAGTTTCCCTCCGGTGCCAGTGAGTTCACTGATCCTGTAGGTCGCAGGCACTTCGTGAAAATAATGGGTGCCTCGTTTCTGCTGGCCGGGATGGGACTCACCGGATGCCGACGTCCCGAGGAGAAGATCATGCCCTTCTCCCGTTTGCCGGAGGGCTATGTGCACGGCGTTTCCCAATTCTTCGCTACTGCTTTTCCGACTCGCACGGGCGCAATTCCTCTTCTAGTAAAGTCTCATGAAGGGCGGCCCACCAAGGTCGAAGGCAATCCTGAGCACCCCGATAGCAGCGGATCGACGGACCTATTCGCGCAGGCTTCGATTCTCAATCTTTATGATCCGGATCGCGCCCAGCGCTTCACTCAGTTGGGGAATTCCACCACTCGTGAGCAGGCCCTAGATTTCCTCTCGCTACTCTCCCGGAAATTCAAGGCCAACAATGGTAGCGGGCTAGCGATCCTTCTCGAGCCGAGTTCTTCGCCTTCTCGTGAACGGCTGCAACAGTCGATTCAGCAGCAACTACCTCAGGCTCGTTTCTACACTCATGATCCGCTTGATGTTGACGTCGCTCGCCGAGCGGCAAGTCTGACATTTGGTCAGTCGGTCGTTCCTTATTACCGCTTCGACCAAGCAAGTGTGATTTTATCCCTGGATGCCGATTTTCTCGGAACCGAGGAGGATCGCCATCGCTATATCCGCGGTTTTGCTAAGAACCGTCGGGTGGAGAAGAAAGAAGACGGAATGAACCGTCTCTATGCTGTGGAAGGGTTGATGACCCTCACGGGCATGAACGCGGATCATCGCCTTCGGGTCGCGACCGGCTCGGTTTTAGGGGTGGCGGCAGCCATCGGTGTGGAAGTCTTGAAGGCCTCTGGGACTGCGACCTCTCAGCCGCTGATCGACACCCTCGCCAAGATAGGCTTGCCCGCAGGTGTGAACGTGAAGTGGGTTCAGGAGGTAGCAAAGGACTTGGCCAAGCCTGAGAACCGAGGGAAGGCTCTCGTGGTTGCAGGTCATCGTCAGCCAGTAGCGGTGCACGTGATCGCTCAGGCAATCAACGTCGCGCTCGGTGCGATTGGAAGTACGGTTCTGCTTCAAAATATTCCCTCCCTTGCGTCAGGGACGCTGCCGGAACTTGCTCAAGCGCTGAACGCCGGGTCCGTGGATACATTGGTCATCCTAGGAGGAAATCCTGGCTACACCGCCCCTGCAGATCTCGATTGGCTCGCCACTCAGCGGAAGGCTGGAACAGTGGTTCGCCTTGGATACTTCGAGGATGAGACTTTTGCGCGCGTCGACTGGCAGTTACCCGCTGCACACTACCTCGAATCCTGGGGTGATGTCCGCAGTACGGATGGTACCTATATGCCGGTGCAACCGCTTCTCGAGCCGTTGTTTGGTGGCCTGACTGAGATTGAAGTTCTGGCGCGACTCCTTGGCTCCCCGGTGATTCGTCCACACGATATCGTTCGTGAGACCTTCCGATCCTTCGGGGGAATGGCGGACTTGGACAACCGCTGGAAGAAGTTTCTGCATGACGGCTATCTGGCTGGAAGCGCTCTTGCACCCGCCACGCCCTCGCCGAATTTCGTCGCTGCAGCCGCTGCTCTCTCGACCGCAAAAGTCTTAGCGCTACCGACTGAGCAGAGCTTGGAAGTTGTTTTTCATCGGGACTACAGCCTGGATGACGGTCGCTATAACAACAATGGCTGGCTGCAAGAGCTTCCCGACCCCATCACCAAGCTGACTTGGGACAATGCCGTGATGCTGAGTCGCAGAACTGCGGCAGCGCTGAAGGTCACTAACAAAGACCTGGTCGAAATCGCGGTGGGAAATCGCAAGCTTCGTGGACCTGTGCTGATTCAGCCCGGGTTGGCCGACAACACGGTCGCGATCGCTCTCGGCTACGGCCGGGAGAAAAGTGGCCGCATAGGTGGGAATGGCCCGCAAAACAAGGTGGGCTTCAACGCTTATATCCTGCGTGTGGTTGGCTCGGAGCATTTCGTTTCAGGTGCCACGATGACGAGCACGGGCGAAACCTTCCCGCTCTCCATCACTCAAGAGCATGGCTCCATGGAGGGTCGTCCGATCATTCGCGAGGCGAACCTGGATGACTTCAGAAACCACCCTACCTTCGCGCGTAACTTTGATCTCGATTCACCTCATCACACCGCTCACATCGAGAAAGAGGAACGAGCTGACGGTCAGGTGTTGGCCAAGAGACTTTATAAGAACACCTACGTCGAATACGACGACAAGGCGAAGGCGCTAGCTGCCAAGCCCAAAGGCCCGATGCTGCACAGCGATGTGCATCAATGGGGAATGTCCATCGACCTTTCTGCCTGCGTCGGCTGCTCTACCTGTGTGGTGGCATGTCAGAGTGAGAACAACATTCCAATCGTTGGAAAAGACCAGGTTAACCGGAACCGGGAGATGCAGTGGATTCGCATCGATCGTTATTACAGCGGTGCGACGGACCAGTCCGCGGCCGATCAGATTGATGACCCGCAAGTGGTGACTCAGCCCATGCTGTGTCTCCACTGTGAGAATGCTCCCTGCGAGAGCGTTTGCCCGGTGAACGCCACCGTACACGACGAAGAAGGCCTAAACGTGATGGCCTACAACCGATGTGTCGGAACGCGCTATTGTTCCAATAACTGCCCCTACAAAGTTCGCCGCTTTAACTTCTTCGATTACAACAAGCGCCCCTTGGAGCAATTGAAGGGTCCTTGGTACAAGACCCCGGTACTCGACTCCACCGATGGAGAATGGGATGTCATTCGCTGGTTCAAGAGTCCGGACAAAGGCTATCGTCCGGAGCAGGAGTGGGAGCTTCTAAAGCTAGCGAAGAATCCGAATGTCTCCGTCCGAATGCGTGGCGTCATGGAGAAGTGCACTTATTGTGTGCAGCGTATCGAGGAGGCTAAGATTTCACAAAAGGTTAGGGCTCGTGCTTCCGGTGATGTGCAGGTACCGGAGGGTGCTTTCAAGACCGCCTGCCAGCAGGCCTGTCCTGCGGAGGCGATCGTGTTTGGCAATTTGCTGGATCCCAGCAGCCGGGTATCGCAGCTCAAGAAGCACCCTCGTGACTACACCGTTCTAGGTTTCTTGGATACTCGGCCTCGCACTACCTACTTGGCGAAGATTCGAAATCCGAACCCAGCGATGCCGGACTATGATCGCATCAAGACACCGCTGACTCTAAAGGAGTACATGGAAAAGGAGCAGGCCAATCCGTTTGAGGAGCATTCGCCGGGTGGCGGAGGCCATAAGGCAGAGCGCGGAGTTCCGCCAGCAGAGGCTCACGGTGAGAAGAAAGGAGCACACTAATGGGCAATCAAGCCACAATGTTGCCCGTTTCGGAGGTGCCGAGGCCGCCGAAGGAACTGGAACGTCAGCCCTTGGTTCTAAATGAGCGCGGCTTGGGTTGGCTGTCCACGGCCATCGCAGGCATTGCAGAGGGGAAAACGCCGACCTGGTGGTGGGTGCTATTCATTCCCAGCTCCCTGCTGGCGACCTTCATGTTCTCGCTCATTTTTTACCAGATGACGACAGGGGTGGGCGTTTGGGGTCTCCAGATTCCCGTCGCATGGGCCTGGGACATCACCAATTTCGTCTTTTGGATCGGCATCGGGCATGCCGGGACACTCATCTCTGCCATCTTGTTTCTGCTACGTCAGAAGTGGCGAACTTCCATCAATCGATCTGCTGAAGCGATGACGATCTTTGCCGTCATGTGCGCAGGTATCTACCCGCTCATTCACATCGGACGAATTTGGCTTGGGTGGTGGCTACTCCCGCTGCCCAACGCAAACTCGATCTGGCCTCAGTTCCGATCCCCCTTGCTGTGGGATGTTTTCGCAGTTTCGACCTATTTCACAGTCTCTCTGCTTTTCTGGTATATGGGGCTGATCCCCGACCTAGCGACCATGAGGGATCGAGCAAAATCACGAATTCGTAAGATTGCCTACGGTCTCTTCGCCATGGGATGGTGTGGATCGAATCGTCACTGGCGCAATTATGAGAAGGCTTACTTGCTACTCGCTGGGCTCGCGACTCCGCTGGTGCTCTCGGTACATTCTATCGTGTCCTTTGACTTCGCGGTTTCAGTCCTTCCGGGCTGGCACACGACTATCTTCCCCCCCTATTTTGTAGCAGGTGCGATTTTCTCCGGCTTCGGAATGGTGCTTACCCTCCTGATCCCGCTTCGAAGCGTTTGCAAGCTGGAGGAAGTGATTACAGTTCGGCACGTCGAGTTGATGTGCAAAGTGATTCTCGGGACGGGTTCGATCGTCGGATACGCCTACGGAATGGAATTCTTTATTGCCTGGTACAGTGGCAATCCGTACGAGCGATTTGTCTTCATCAACAACCGTGCAGCAGATCCCTATATTCTCGGCCCCTTGCTGGGTGTTAAACCGGCACCGCATTGGTGGGCCTACTGGTCGATGATCTCCTGCAATGTAATCTCGCCCCAGCTCTTTTGGTTCAAG
>JAYTTC010000816.1:0-3091 GCA_043745255.1 Verrucomicrobiales bacterium | reverse complement strand
CGTCGAGCGGTAGCACCGAGGTCCTCGCACCAGACGTGGGCATCATCGGACCCGACACCATGGTTTGGAACGGTGCAGTTTTGGAAATCACGTCCGGTATGGCCTCGCCCACGGGGGATCTCCTGGAACTTCCCTCTGCGAATCCGACTGGACTGGGAATCGATGGCAAACTTTGGGTCGACGGAGTCCTCATGGGGCAAGCCGAGGCGATGGGGGATCGGGTGCGTCTGATTTTCAATGCGCAGGCCAACGCCGCTCGGGTGGAGGCCTTGGCGCGCACGATTCACTATCGACCGAGCCCCAGCCGGAAGCCGGTTGAGTTTCGTTCCTGGCAATGGACGCTCGCTGACGCCCAGGGGAACCATGCCCTTCCTCGCGTTCAGGTGTTCGAAGTGGAATCTCGATGCACAGGTCCCATCGATGTTGTGCTGGTGATCGATCGAACGGGATCCATCGCGAGCGAGGACCTTGGGCTGTTACGCCGAGCGGCGACCAATTGTGTGGAGGCGCTATTGAGTGGGCAGATCGGCCGGCGAGTGGCTGTAGTTTCTTTCTGCGGCTCTGCGTTTGTTCATCGCTCACTTTCTGAAGATCGAGAGTCGTTGGATTCCGCGATCGGAGAGATCGAAAGCAGCGGGAGACCCGACGGACTGCCCTGCAACCAGACGTTCCTTGGCAGTGGACTCGATGCAGCCCGAGCGCTTTTGGCGGGGTCGAGCGCGATGCAGGTGATCGTGTTGCTGAGCGATGGCAAGGAGTTTGCCTCTCGAGAGGTGATCGATTCCTATGTGCTGAGAAGTGTTCAATCCGCCGAGCAGGCAAAGCAGCAGGGGATTCGCATTCTAGCCTTCGGCATTGGACCCAACCCAGACGCCGTCCACCTCACCGCCATTGCCAGTAGCGTCTCAGAATTTTTCGCCGTAACCGACTTCGCGCTGCTCCCGTTCCTGCTGACGCAGAGGGCCTCGGAGCTTTGCTCCTCCCCATCGCTTCTGCCCGAGCTGAGGTTGCACGTGCCGTTCAAGCATTGGCTACCTGCGCCGCTTGTGTTGAGCGCGGAGTGCTTGAACTGTGACGGAGAGACGCATGCTGCGTGGCGGTTTGTTGAAGGTCCAGCGAGCGTCGTGTTGCGGCAGGACGGATTCAAAGCCACCGCCGCGTTCAAGAGCCCCGGAAACTACCTCTTCCGCATCGACGTGAATAGCGGAGGCTACCACGATTCGCGCGAGGTGCCTGTCCTGGTGTTGCGGAGCAACACAGCGCCCGGGGTCACAGCGGGACCTACCCAGCGAGTTCGAGGAAGTGCGTTGCTTCTCGGCAGGGTGGACGATGACGGAGTGGGAACGGATGGGCTCCTCGATGCCCATCCGTTGGTCGTCCAATGGTCTAAAATCTCAGGTCCCGGTTCGGTTTCATTTGCCGACTCCAACTCAGCCATCACTCGGGCTGAGTTCTCTCGGTTTGGTGAGTATGTCTTGCAGCTAACAGCGACAGACGCTGGAGGCGCCTTGGCGTCAGACTCAGTCCACGTGGTGGTAGAAGCCGATTCTCCCTGGGAACAATTCAATGGATTAGGCTACGCCAGTGCTGGCGTGGGTGGCCTTCGGGGACAGGGTCTGGGCACGATTCACTTGGATGGAATGCACGGAGCGATCCATAAAGCCTATCTCTATTGGCACGGACCCACGGATTCCCAATGGCTGGATGCCAACGCGCAGGTGATGTTCCAGGGCCGATGGATTACCGGTCGTCCGCAGGGGCTTTCACATTCCGATGGTTGGAACTACCGGACCACTCATCCCTTTGCCAATGCGCAGTCTTATCGAGCGGACGTTTCCAGCCTAGTCACTGGGGACGGGGATTACTCGATCGCTCACTTGAGGCCGAGCGATGAGGTGGAAGTGAACGGGGCGTCCTTGATTGTCCTGTTTGAAGAGCCGGAATCGAGGCGTCGAAATGATGTGCGTCTATGGAGTGGGAATGAATCCAATGGACAGTATGCACCCTCGGTGGACGGCTCGGTGTCCTGCCTCGCGGTGCAAGGGGATGGTAAAATAATTTTAGGAGGAGCGTTCGAGCACGCAGGCGGGTTCGCGCGGGCGGGGTTGGCACGACTGAAGCCCGACGGAGATCTCGATCTGGATTTCGATCCAGGCCAGGGGAGCGACGGGACAATTCTCTCGATTGTTGAGCAGGAGCGAACGGGAGTTGTGATTGGAGGACGGTTTCATTCCGTGGGTGGCGTCGCGCGGGAGGCGATTGCGCGACTGCATCCGAACGGATCATTGGACTCCTCTTTTCAGGCTTCTCTCCCCATGGGTGCCAGCGTGCGATCGATTTTGTCCGCTACCGACGGACTGTGGGTGGCCGGTTCGATGGGCCTGTGGAAGCTGGAGCAGGACGGACAACTGACCGAGCGAGTGGTGGAAGGAATCGCGATCACCGCGCTATCTCTGGATCCGCTAGGCGGGATTTGGTGTGCCGGGAGTGGAACAGGGATCACAGGAGAGCCGACTTCGCATCTGATTCACATTAACAGTGAGGGACACGTAGCAGTGGGAGCCTGGGACGCGAACGGAGCTATCGAGGTGTTGGAACCGTCGCTTCAGGGCGGCTTCTATGTCGGCGGAAGCTTCACCCAAATCAACGGAGTGGAGCGGCACGGCGTCGCGAAAGTGTTAGGGGATGGAACCTTGGATTTGATCTGGGTGCCGACAGAACTAAACGAGGTGGAGGGGCAGCGTGTGCGTTCGTTAAAGGTGCAGTCGGCGGGGCCGAACCTGCCGGGAGGCAGCGAAGAATTGATCGTGGGGGGGGATATTAGGTTGAGCACGACCGATGGAACAGACCTGTTTGCAATGATCCGATTGCTTGATGGATCCACCCAAGGTGAGAATTTCAGAAAGCTCCCATCGCAAGGTGAAGATCAGGTGCTTGCCATTCAGACGGCAGATGAGACAGGCAATCTTTGGATCGGCGGGACGTTCCTTGCCACGTCAACCAGCCGGCTGGCGTATCAAAATCGCGCGCTGATCAATCAGGGTGGGGATATTGTAGGCGCGAATTCAGGGGATGAAGGGTGGTCTCTCAT
>JAYTTC010000815.1:0-3092 GCA_043745255.1 Verrucomicrobiales bacterium | reverse complement strand
CATCTGCGCGAGCTCGGACATTCACGTGGTCTTGAGTGACCATCGCCGCTCCCGGATCGATCGTGGGGGTTGGTGTCGCAGGGGAGGACTTCGAGGCCGGCTTGGCCAAACTACTCTTGCGGGGTGCGTGCGCGGAAAATCCAACGCCAGACGCGAGGGAGTAAGTTAATGAGAGAACAAGCCAATAATTGGTCTTCATGTGGGGGCAAGTAGAGAATTTATCTCTGTTTGTGTCAACGTTCGCCATTTTCCCTCAGGGAGTTCGCCAAGTTTAATCGGGCCAATTTGCATGCGCACCAAGCGAAGCACTTCTAGTCCACATGCCGCAAAAAGCCGACGCACTTCCCGGTTCTTTCCTTCAGTCAATTCAACTCGCACCAGAGAGTGGCGCTCATTGAACATCAGAACCTTCACCGCGGTAACTTTCAGGATGTCACCGTCGGATTCCACTCCGGCCAGGAATTTGGCGAGAATCGGCCGAGGCACCGGTCCATCCACGATCACTTCGTAAATTTTCTTCACTCCGTAGCGCGGATGAGTCAACCGCAGCGCGAAGTCGCCGTCGTTGGTGAGAAAAAGCAGTCCCTCGGACTCATAGTCCAGGCGACCCACAGGATACACCGCATCCCACTCAGGAGGCATGAGGTCCAGAACGGTACGGCGATTGAGCGGGTCGGTGCGGGAACAGAGGTAGCGGGGCGGCTTGTTCATGGCCACGTATACCTTCCGCTTAGGACGTACCAGCCCTCCATCCACTTCAACCTTGTCCTGGCCCGGCTGAACTTTCTTGCCTAGCTCCTGGACAATTCGGCCGTTGACGCGAACGCGACGCTCAAGAATGAGCTTTTCGGCGGCGCGACGGGAAGCCACGCCGCACTCGGATAAGTATTTTTGTAGTCGGACCAAAGCAAAAATGCCCCGGCCTCACCCTCTTGGGTGAAAGCCAAGGCAAACGAGTCATTGGAGGAAGGAATGAGGAGAGAGGCTAGACACTGTCTTCCACTCCACCTCGGTAAATCAATCGAATCGAACCCCAATCGAGTCGAAATCACGCCAGATCAAGCCTCTGGCTTGGTCTTGCGGAGTCCGGTCACACGATCACCGGGCTTCCATTG
This sequence comes from Verrucomicrobiales bacterium, assembly GCA_043745255.1. GTDB lineage: Bacteria > Verrucomicrobiota > Verrucomicrobiia > Limisphaerales > UBA11320 > UBA11320. Next base: position 1,977 of record JAYTTC010000815.1, on the reverse strand, counting down.
CCCACGCTTCTTGAGCACTTCCACCCGCTCGAAACGCTTGAGAACATTACGATTACCACCTGAGGTGCCGGCCGCGCGCAGACTGCGATGCTGTGACATAAAAGCGAAACTCTGTGAGTTAAAATTGCCCGCCCTTAAAAAGCGGACGGCGGTTTTAGCACGGGAGTGATCGCGGTGCCAATGCTTTTGTTTTACGGCGCGGGCCCGGAGAAATATTGGCGGTTAAGCTCTCGCGCAGACATACGATAGAGAGGGTGGAAGTCGCGGGAAAGAGGACCGGGAAACTTGGCCTCGCCCTTGCTGACTACGACCGACCGAATCGTAAACAATCGGAAAAATAGGGCCTTGTCAAAGTTTGACTGCCGGGACGTGGTGGCACCACGCTCGAAACTCCCGGCGATTCAAGCCTGACCGGTCTCGTGTTTCTCATGGCGCTGCCTTTAGTAAAGCTTTCAGCGGAAGAAGAAGCCCAGCTGACACAGACCGTCGAGATGTTCGAGGTCATCACGCAGGGGCAGCCGCAGGACTACCAATCCCTCGAAATCCTCAAGGAGGCCTATGTAAAACTAGGCAAGGAGGATGATCTCATCCGGTCCTCCAAGCGAGTGGCGGAAGCCTACGTGCTGATGGGCCAACTCTCTTCGGCGATTCTGGAATACGAGAGTCTCCTCCAGCACAAGCCAGACGATACGGATGTCCAAGCGGCGCTTCAGGAACTGGAGTCGCGTGCACGCAGCTTGAACACTGCGCCGATTTCCGAGGACACCGTCATCGAGAACGCTCCCCCGGGTCGTCGCGTCGCCAGTTGCATCGACGATGGAGCGAAGGGGATGAAAAAGCTTTTTGTAGACGGTAAAGTGATTTCCACGCACGACTTCGACCTCTGCTGGACTCCTCCCGACTACGATGCACCCCCAGGCACCATCACCACCCCCTTCATTCAGGCTCTCGCTGAGAAAGGCATCATCACCGTCGAGCGAGCCTTGAAAACCCTCATCGACAAGACCCGACTGGGGTACATACCCCTCGGTCGCTACGAAACCGATTTGGACATCGCCAGGAAGTTCGACGCTGAGCTGTGCCGTCGGTGGTGCATTCTACCCTTCGATCGAATGAGCAAGACGATTCTCGTCGCCACGGCCAACCCTTTCAACCAGCAAGCCACGATGGAACTTGAACAAGCGAAGTCGGGGCAGCGGCTCCAGTTTTATCTAGCGCCGCCCACTGATCTCATGAAGGCAATCCGCAACAGCTTCCGCTGAATCTCGCCATGCCCCCCGCTGTAAAATCATTTGGAGAGCGCATCGCCGAAGCTCTGGTGGCCGATGGCCTGATCCACGCCAAACAAGTCGAGGAGCTCCTGGAGCTTCAGAAAAAGAATGGCACTCGACTCATCAAGCTGATCACCGAAAAGGGTCTGGTCAGCGAGCAAGACATGACCGTCTCCATGGGACGGGTTCTCAATGTTCCTCCCATCAATCTCGGGCGACTCTCCATCCCGGGTGATATCACCGATCTGGTTCCTCGCGATATCGCGAACAACCACAAGGTGATTCCAATCGCGAAGCTCGAGAACAAGCTCGTGCTCGCAATGGCGGACCCGCTGAACGTGCTGGCAATCGACGACGTTCGACGAGCGACCAAGCTCGAGATCACCCCGATGATCGCGTCTGAAAAAGCGATCACCGACAAACTTGCCCACGTCGACAGCGGCAAGACGGGGTCGATGGAAGACATCATCCAGGACGCCCAGAAGCAGGCGGATGTCGAGGCGGAAGCAGCCAGTCTGGAGACGGTCGCGGAAAAGGTGGAAGCGGACGGCAGCCTGGATCAGCTCACCGCGGCGGGCGAGGATGCGCCAGTCATCAAGCTGGCGAATTTGATTTTGGTGCAGGCGATCAAGGAGAAGGCGAGCGACATCCATATCGAGCCGTTCGAGAAAATGGTCCGTCTCCGGTATCGCGTGGATGGGGCTCT
>JAYTTC010000814.1:0-11563 GCA_043745255.1 Verrucomicrobiales bacterium | reverse complement strand
CTGCTGCTGAGTCAGCCAGCTCAGTCCTCTTTCGATGGAGTGTTGCACTTCGTTTTTGAAGCTGACATCGGGCTCTGCGCCGGTGGCGACACTATTGCTGCACAGAACAAGAGCGACTGCGCTAGCCACTGAGTGGACTGCGATCCGGATCGCAAATTCGAGTCCTGTAAGACGCTTGGACTGCTGGGCTCTTGGATTTGTCAGTCGCACGTTCATGAACCTGAATTAGAGCAGGTGACAACGGTTGTGAAATTTAAAATGGCCATTTCTTGCCGCGATGGCCAATACGGAGCGGAATTTTTTGCCTGTTTGGTTTGAGTTGAAACACGATCTCGAAAACAAAAACCTTCCTCGGACAGTTGGTTTTTGTTGGGGTAGGCACTGCTTGCTACGTTCCGCCTGAAGTTGGGCACGGAAAATGGTTTTCACTGCTGTCTGCTGAACTGTTTTATGATGACGAAGCCTCTTTCTAAAACCGAATTAAACGATCTGACCGCCGGGCTGAGCAAGCTGGCGCGCAACCTTTGGTGGACCTGGAACCAGGAAGCGCAGGAGTTGTTCCAGGAACTTTCCCCACGCGGATGGCAAAATCTCTACCACAATGCGGTGGCGATCTTGCATGAAGTTTCGGAGTACGAGCTTCAGGTTCGCCTTCAGGAGCCGGACTTCGCGGATCGAGTTCGTCGCGTGCTGGCCGCATTCAAGCAGTACCTCGAGGAGAAGGATACCTGGGCCGCCAAGAACACGCCGCAGCTTAAAGATCACCCAGTGGCGTACTTCAGCGCCGAATTTGGATTTCATGAAACCTTGCCGATCGCCGCGGGTGGACTGGGAATTCTGGCGGGCGACCACGCCAAGTCGGCCAGTGATCTCGGCCTGCCGTTCGTGGGGATCAGCCTGTTCTATCGGGAAGGTTACTTTCAGCAGTCCTTTAACGCGGAGAACTGGCAGACCGAGTACTACACCTCGCTGAATCCTGCCAACCTTCCGATGGAGCCGGTGCTCGATGCTCGCGGTCAGCCGCTGGTATGCAAGGTTCGCATCGCCTTGAACGAAGTCTATTTTCAAGCCTGGCGCGTGAACGTGGGGCGGAATCCAGTGCTTCTTTTGGATACCAATCGTCCGGAGAACGAGCAGCACTACCGCGATCTGACGCTTCGCGTTTATGGCGGTGACAGCACCACCCGGATCATGCAGGAGATTCTCCTGGGCGTGGGCGGCGTCAGGCTGCTTCGGACCCTGGGATACACTCCCTCGGTCTTCCACATGAACGAGGGCCATGCCGCCTTTTTGACCTTGGAGCTGGCGCGGGAGAAGGTCGCGAAGGGCAAGTCGTTCGCCGAAGCCTTCGCAAGCACCAAGGCCGAGTGCCTCTTTACGACGCATACGCCAGTGGAGGCGGGTCATGATCGCTTTAGCAGCGACCTGATGAATTACGCGGCCACTAAATTCTGCTCCCAGCTCAAGATATCTCATGAGGAGCTGATGGGGCTGGGTCGCGTGAACGCGCAGAGTGCAAACGAGCCGTTTTGCATGACGGTTCTGGCGCTGCGGTGCTCGCGTGCGGCGAACGGTGTGAGCGAGCTTCACGGCAAAGTCAGTCGCGAGATGTGGCAATCGCTCTTTCCTGGAACGCCGGTGGAGAAGGTGCCGATCGGACACATCACCAACGGAATTCACCTCCTCGGCTGGATGAAGGGACCGGTGCGGCGCTTTTGGCGTCGCAAATTGAGCAAGGACTGGCTGACCTCCGGTCAGACCGAGACCACTCGGTTTTGGAATAGTCAGAGCGGCCGCAGCTGGGAAGCGCTGATCAATTGCGCGGAATTTTGGGACCAGATGGCCGATCCGAACTTCATCTCCGACGAGGAACTTTGGGCACTTCGCTATCGGCTGCGGCGCGAGTTGGTAGAGTTTTCGCGTCGTCGGTTGCTACTGCAGGGACAGATTTTATCCCAGGGCTCGTTCATCATCTTCGATCACTTGATGAACCCTGACGCGCTCACCATCGGGTTTGCCCGTCGATTCGCCACCTACAAGAGGGCGCCGCTGATCTTTCAGCAATTTGAGAAGATCGTCCGCCTCTGCCACGACCAGAAACGTCCGGTGCAATTTCTCTTCGCCGGCAAAGCACACCCTCGCGACGATGAAGGGAAACGGTTTATCCAGCAGATCATTCACCTCAGCAAGTTTAGCGATCTTAAGGGATACCTCTTCTTCATCGAGAACTACGATGTGCATGTCGCGCGGCAAATGGTGTCGGGTTGTGATGTTTGGTTGAACAACCCGCGTCGCCCGCTCGAGGCCTCGGGCACCAGCGGCCAAAAGACTTCGGTGCACGGCTGCTTGAATCTGAGCATTCTCGATGGATGGTGGCGTGAGGGCTACGATGGAACCAATGGTTTTGCCATTGGTGACGACTCGCATCCCGCCAGCGTCGAGGAGCAGGATCAACTCGACAGTGAAAACCTCTTCACCACGCTAACTGAGACGGTAATTCCGTGTTTCTATAATCGCGATGCGGATGGTATCCCGCGGGAGTGGCTCAAGAAGGTGCGCCGTGCGATGGTGACTCTGGTTCCGAAATACAATACCTGGAGAATGGTTCAGGAATACGCCACCAAGTACTACGCCCCGAAGTAAGGGCCTTGTCTAGTGTGGCGCGGAACTTGCAACTCGAGACCCCGTGCCATGAAGACCCTCGTGCTCTCCGTCTGGCTCGCGACGCTAGCTCTGACCGGCGTCGCCTCGGCTGTGGAAGTCACGAACGTCGAGATCGCAGGCAAGCGTGTGACCGTTTGCCGTGTCAATTTAAAGAAGGAGCGTCTCCAGTTGCTCCTGAGCGACGAGACCGGCTTGCCCTTCAAGCGATTTGACGTCCTCGCTCCCTGGCTTCTCTCGCATGGCCAGAAGCTCGTCTCGTCTTCGCTATCAGCGAAGTTCCAGTGAATTTTTACGAGTTCGCCCTGCTCTTCCGCGACACCCTTCACTGTCCGGACGCGCTCTTTCTCGACGGCACCGTTTCGAGCCTCTATTCCACCGCTCTGAAACGAAGTGATTTCAGAGCGGATTTAGGACCCATCTTCGCCATAACCGAATGACGCAGCAGCTCGCATTTTAGATCGGAAGACAGGGAATTCGGACGGTTCTCGGCCGCAGCGTGCGACTCGGGAGATCAAAATATCTTAGGGCCATCGGCTCAATTTCATCTCAGCCTGGGCCATTGGCTCAGGAATTCGGAGGGCCAAAGGCCCGTTCCATCCAAGCCTTGGGCAACGCCCAAGGTGCAGGGTCCCCCGACACGCTAGAGGGCTGAAGGCCCGATCCATCAGCGCAGGTGATAGGGCGGGCCATCAGCCCTCCGGATGTTTTTATTTCGAACCTGGGCCGATGGCCCAGGCTGAAATGGTGCCGCGCCTTTGGCGCTGGATTCCGACCGGCCGCTAGCGCAAGTCCATCTCCTCGATGGCATCGAGGATGAAGTGGACCCGGGGGTCGCTCAGTAGAACTAGTGCTTCGCTGCGTCGTAGTGCTTGGCCACTTCGGACCAGCTCACCACGTTCCACCAGGCCTTGAGATAGTCGGGGCGCTTGTTCTGATACTTCAGATAGTAGGCATGCTCCCAGACATCGCAGGCCAGGACGGGTTTGCCCTCAACTCCAGCGATGGCCTTGCCCATGATGGGATTGTCCTGGTTTGCGGTGGAGACGATCTCCAGCTTGCCGGCGTTGACCACCAACCAAACCCATCCGCTTCCAAATCGGCCCACCCCGCCCGCCTCGAACTTTTCCTTGAAGGCATCGAAGCTGCCGAAAGTGGCGCTGATGTCGTCGGCGAGTTTGCCGCTGGGAGTGCCGCCCGCGTGAGGGGCCATCAGCTTCCAAAAGAAGGAATGGTTCCAATGCCCACCGCCATTGTTGCGGACCGGACCCCGAATCGCGTCGGGAACCGAGGCTAGATCCATGATCAGCGCGTCGATGGATTTGGATTCCAGGGCTGCATTGCCCGCGATCGCCTTATTGAGATTAGTGACGTAGGCATTGTGATGCTTGCCATGGTGAATCTCCATGGTCGTTGCGTCGATAGAGGGTTCCAGGGCTTCCTTGGAATAGGGAAGGGTAGGGAGTTCGTATGCCATAGTGTTGGTGTGTCGTTGTTGCTTTCAGGTCGGAATGAAAACTTAAGTTGCCTTGGCTGGCCAGGATGGCAAGCGGTTCTTTCTTTAGATGTGAATGGCCGCGCCACCCACCGCCATGGCGGCTTCCTTCACCGCCTCGGCGAGTGTGGGATGCGCGTGACAGGTGCGCGCGATATCCTCGGCGCTGGCGTGGAAAGCCATGGCCACGGCCGCTTCCGCAATCAGATCGCCGGCATGCGGTCCCAAGATATGAACCCCCAAGACTCGATCGGTCTTGGCGTCTGCGAGCACTTTGACTCGGCCTTCGGTGTTGCCGATGGCGCGCGCGCGTCCATTCGCTAGGAAGGGGAAAACCCCTTTTTTATACTCAACACCGGCCTGTTTCAGTTCCTCTTCTGTCCTGCCCACTGAGGCGATCTCGGGGTTGGTGTAGACGATCGACGGAATGGTGCCGTAGTCCACGTGGCCCGCTCCGGTAACCAGGAACTCCACGCAGGCGATCCCTTCCTCTTCTGCTTTATGCGCGAGCATCGGTCCCGGGATCACATCGCCGATGGCGAAGATGCCGGGGGCGGTGGTGGCGAAGTGGGCGTTTACGGGGATGCGACCCCGAGCGTCGAGTTGGATCCCGACGCTTTCCAGTCCAAGGTCCTCGGTGTTCGGGATGCGGCCTACCGCCAGCAACACTCGGTCGCAGGAGATGGGGTCGCTCCCCTTGCGCTCGACGATCGCTTTTTCGCCTTCGGTTCTGGCTCCGGTGACTTGGGTCCCTAGATGAAACTCGAGGCCCTGCTTTTCGAGGATCTTTCGCGCTTCCGCCGCAAGCTCGCTGTCCATGCCGGGAAGAATTCGATCCAGATACTCCAGCACTGTGACCTTCGCACCCAATCGGCTCCAGACGGAGCCGAGTTCTAGACCGATCACGCCCGCTCCGATCACCACCAGGTGTTCAGGCACGGCGGGATAGGCCAGCGCTTCGGTGCTGGTTCCGATTCGATTTCCATCCAGCGTCACGCCGCGAAGCGGAGCGCTCTTGCTGCCGGTGGCGATGAGGATATTCTTGGCGGTATATTCGGTGGACTGCCCATTCTGTAGCACGGTGACCTTGCCTGGGCCGTTGAGTCGTCCGTGACCGACCCATCGCTTGATCTTGTTCTTCTTGAAGAGGCCCTCGATTCCTTTGGTGAGCGTGGTGACGATTCCATCCTTGCGCTTCAGCAGCGCAGCCAGGTCGAGACGGATACCGTCGGCTAGAACTCCGTGCGTTTTGAGTTCGGTTTTCGCTGAGTGATAGCGTTCGCTCGATTCGAGCAGTGCTTTGCTCGGAATGCAGCCGATACGAAGGCAGGTCCCACCGAGGGCCGATTCCTTTTCGACGCAGGCAACCGAGAGCCCGAGCTGCGCGGCGCGAATAGCGGCGACGTATCCGCCGGGGCCCGCACCGATGATGATCAGGTCGAAGTGAGTTTCAGACATGGTTCAAGCGGAAAGCGGTGACTATACCTCGAGCAATATCCGAGCGGGATTTTCGATCACTTCTTTGATCCGTTTCAGGAAAGCCACTGCCTCACGGCCATCAACGATCCGGTGATCATAGCTCAGCGCGAGATACATCATGGGTCGGATCACCACTTGCCCATCGACGGCGATAGGGCGCTCCTGGATGGAGTGCAGTCCGAGGATTCCGCTTTGCGGAGGGTTGATGATCGGAGTGGAGAGAAGTGAGCCGTAGACACCGCCGTTGCTGATGGTGAAGGTGCCTCCCTCAAGCTCGTCCATCTTGATCTTGTTATCCTTCGCTCGTTTGGCGAATTCGTTGATGGCGACTTCCACCTCCGCGAAGCTCATTCGATCGGCCCCACGCAGCACGGGAACCACCAGTCCTTTGCCGCCGCCGATGGCGACGCCGACGTCCTGGTAGTTGCGATACACTACATTGTTGCCGCGAATCTCCGCGTTGAGCTGCGGGACGAGTCGGAGCGCGTCCACCGCAGCCTTGATGAAGAATGACATGAACCCGAGCTTCACGTTGTAGCGGGCCAGAAAGGCCTCCTGGAAGCTCTTGCGAAGATTCATCACGTTGGACATGTCGACCTCATTGAAGGTCGTGAGCATGGCCATGGTGTTCTGCGCTTCGACCAGCCGGCGCGCCACGGTGCGGCGGAGCGGGCTCATCGGAACCACTTCCTCATCGCGGCCGGGGATGCCGTTGTCGCTCCTGACTGGCGGAGCGATGGGACTTGCTGCAGGAGTGGGTGCTGGTTTGGGTTGTTCCACCTGTCGCATCACGTCTTCCTTGAGGATCCGTCCGCCGGGACCACTGGCGGTCACGTCGGCGGCTGTGAGTTGGTTCTGTGCGAGCGCGCGTGCCGCCGAGGGCATGACCTTGGTCGGCGTATCCTTCGCCACCTCCGTTTTGGCAAGCGGCGCGCCCGCGGCCTTCGGAGGGGTTGTGGCGGGGGTCGCGACGGCAGGGACTGTCCCAGCCTCTACGTAGGCAATGATCTCGCCGATCTGCGCGATCTCTCCTTTCTTCTTTAGTATCTTACCCAGTACCCCGGCCGAGGGGGCGGCGAGCTCGATGGTGGCTTTTTCCGATTCGAGGGTGACCAGATTCTCATCCTGCGCCACAGCGCTCCCCTCAGCTTTCAGCCAATCGCCGATCTGAACTTCGGTGATCGACTCGCCCACTGGCGGTACCTTCAATTCAATTGCCATAGAAAATGTCGTTCGCGTTGCGTTGCGTTCTCTGAAAATACATGTCGGGCTCGGCGTTCATTCACGCGAACGCTCGAGTGAGGATCTCCGCCTGTTCCTGCTTGTGGCTGTTGTGCGAGCCGGTGGCAGGACTGGCTGAAGCGGGGCGGCTGATATGCTGAACGGAAAATTTTCCGAACAAACGCTCACCCAACGTGGCGCGCATGAAACGCCAGCTGCCCATGTTCTCCGGCTCTTCCTGCACCCAGTAAATCGGGGTGTTGTCGGAATACCCAGAGAGGAGGACTTCGAGCTCATCGAGATGCAGTGGGTAGAGCTGTTCGATTCGAAGGATGGCGACATCCTCGCGTCGCAGTCGCAGACGTTCCCGCTCCAGATCGTAGAAAACCTTGCCGGTGCACAGGAGGATTCGCGTGGCTTTGGAGGCTGGCAAACGGTCGGGGATAATTCGCCGGAAACTGCCGTGCGCGAGTTCTTGGAGCGAGGAGGTGGCCTCGGTGTTGCGCAGGAGGCTCTTTGGGGTCATGACCACGAGCGGTTTGCGCCAAGGGCGGATTACCTGTCGGCGAAGCAGGTGAAAATACTGCGCCGGCGTGGTGGGATAGGTCACCTGGATGTTATCCTCGGCGGCGAGCGCCAGGAAGCGCTCGAGCCGAGCGCTGGAGTGTTCCGGCCCCTGACCTTCAAATCCATGAGGCAGCAGCATGACGATGCCCGAAAGGCGGCGCCACTTGTCTTCCGCGCTCACGATGAACTGATCGATGATCACCTGGGCGGCGTTGGCGAAATCACCGAACTGAGCCTCCCACATCACCAGTCCATCCGGGCACTCGAGGCTGTACCCGTAGTCGAACCCCAGCACGGCAATTTCGCTGAGAGGACTGTTGTAGATATCCACCGGTGCCTGACTCACGCCGAGGTGCTGAAGCGGAATATGAGTGCCATTGCCCTCGATGTCGTGCAGGACGGCGTGGCGCTGGCTGAAGGTGCCGCGTCCGCAGTCCTGTCCGCTCAATCGGATGCTGTACCCATCCGCCGCGAGAGAGGCGAACGCGAGCGACTCTCCTGCAGCCCAGTCGAGCGCCTGTTTGCCCAGGCTCATCTCTCGACGCGATTCAAGGAGCTTTAAAATCTTGGGATGAGCCCGGAACGTCTTGGGTAGACGGGTCTGAATCTCGAGCAAGGCTGCGAGTCTTTCGACTGGCGCACCGGTGTCCGAGTCTTTGATGTCCTTCTCACGTCCACCGATGAAACTGCTGCGCGACCAGATTCCCAGCTGCTTTTCCTTGGGGACTTGGTAGTTCTCGCTGGTGGACTCGCTGAGTTCTTTTTCAAGGAACTGCTTTCGTTCCTCCACAATGCGATCCGCCTCCTCCCGGGTCACGCCTCCCATCTTGAGCAGGTGCTCGAGATAGCCTTCGCGCACCGTCTTGCGCTGATCGATGGCACGATACATCACCGGTTGGGTGAAGGCCGGTTCGTCGGTCTCGTTGTGACCGAGGCGGCGATAGCCATACATGTCGATGAAGACATCGCGCTTGAAGGTTGCTCGAAAATCCAGCGCCAGCCTCACCACTTGCGCCACGGCTTCGGGGTCTTCCCCATTCACGTGGAAAATCGGGGACTGAAGCATCTTCGCAATATCCGTCGCGTAGGTGCCTGATCGTCCGTCGCGTGACGAGGTGGTGAACCCGATCTGGTTGTTCACGATGATGTGAAGCACGCCGCCCACCTTGTAGCCAGCCAGCTCGCTGAGATTGAGCGACTCCTGCACCACGCCCTCTCCCGCAAAAGCTGCATCGCCGTGGATCAGTACCGCCATGGATCCGCTGTTTTCCTTGTCGTTGACGCGATCTTGCTTGGCGCGGACGCGGCCCATGGCGACCGGGTTGACGAACTCCAAGTGACTAGGATTGAAGCAGAGCGAGAGATGGACTCGCTTGCCATTGGAGGTGACCCAGTCGTTGCTGTGGCCAAGGTGATATTTGACATCGCCGCGGCCGCGATAGAGCTCCGGATCCTTGTCGGCAAACTCGCGAAAAATCTGACGGGCGCCTTTGCCCATGATATTGGCGAGCACGTTTAGCCGACCGCGGTGAGCCATTCCGAAAATGATTTCCTTCACTCCCTGATCGGCGGCTTTGTGGATAGCCAGGTCCAGCAGCGGGATGAGGCTCTCGCAGCCTTCGAGGGAAAAACTTTTTCCTCCGACGAATTTTCGTCGAATGAACTCCTCGAAGATTACCGCGTCGGTCAGACGGGTGAGAATCCGCAGCTGTTCGGAGCGTGTGAGCTGGAGTCGGTTCTCGGTCCCTTCCATGCGGCGTTGAAGCCAGCGACGTATCTCGATGTCGTCGATGTGCATATACTCCGCACCGATCGAACGCGTATAGGTGCTGCGGAGCTTTTCCAAGAGATCGCGGAGCGTGAGCTTGCCGGAATGCTGGAAGGTATGGATATGAACCCGTCGGTTCATCTCCTCCTCGGTGAACTCGAAATACTCGCTGGAAAGCTCTTGGGGAACGAATCGAGGAAGATCAAGCGGATCGATCTTCGCAAGATAGTGGCCGCGCACCCGATGATTCCGGACAAGTTGCTCCACTCGGTTTTGAAAATCGGCCAGCTTGATCTGGTCGATTGGGGTCTCCTCGTCGATCAGTTTTCCCGCCGGTGGGCTGAACACGCTTCGCGCAGGAAAGCTGGGTCCAAGCGTTTTACGGTCGGGCCAGGCATCCCCGTTGAGCTGCGTGGCAAAATACTGATGCCACTCCGCCGGCACCGACCGGGGATCACACTGGTACGCCTCGAACAGCTCCTCGACGTAGCCGAGGTTCGACGCGTTGGGACCACTACTGCCAATATCCATAGATATGAATCAACCTTTCCGGCCGCCCGTTTGCGGCGTCAAGGCAGTTCGACTTCTGCCACATCAGAGCCCAATTGCCGATACCAAAAATGGGCCCATTGGCTCGAAAATCAGCCGGACGCATGGACCGCTAGAAGTGGAGCTTCTTTCTTTGATCTAGAAATGAGTGATGGCCTCGATTTCCTTCACTCGCTTTTGGATCTCTTTTCGAGTGAGTCGGGTGGTGCGGGTAAGCCCGAAGCCTTCGCAGCAGAAGGAGGCTACCACGCTGCCGTGAACCATCGCGCGCCGAAGATTCTTCTCCACCGGACCGCGGTTCGAGGCGAGATAGCCCATGAGTGCGCCGACAAAGGAGTCGCCCGCACCGGTGGGATCGACCACTTTGCGCAGTGGGTAGGGAGGGCAGAGGAAGAGGCCGTCGCGATTGGAGAGAAGCGAACCGTGCTCTCCTTTTTTGATAATGACGTGTTTAGGACCCATTTTGTGGATCATCTTGGCGGCCTCCAAGGTATTGTCAGTCTTGGTCAATTGGTGAGCTTCGCTGTCATTCAACACGAGAGCGTCGACCCTTTTAAGCAGGCGAAGCAAATCCTCGAGAGCGATGTTCAGCCAGAGGTCCATGGTGTCCGCGATCACGAATTTCGGCTTCCACATCTGGTCGAGGACATGGTGCTGGAGTGCGGGTGCAATGTTCGCCAGCAGGAGATAGGGAGTGGACTTGTGAGTGTCCGGCAGCGACGGTGAAAATTTTTCGAACACACCCAGCTCCGTCGCAAGCGTGCGGCGATTATTCATGTTCACCTCGTATTCGCCAGACCAGTGGAAGGTCTTTCCCTCCTCGATTTGCAAGCCCGCAAGATCGATGGAGTGTTTGCGATAAAGTTTGATGTACTTTTGCGGGAAGTCCTCGCCGACCACACCGACGAGTTTTACCGGCGAGAAGAAGCTGGCGGCAACCGCAGCATGACTTGCTGAACCGCCAAGGAGTCGGGGGTTTTCAGCCTTGGGAGTTTTGATTGAATCGAGGGCGGTGGATCCAACGATGAGAACGCTCATGAATTTCGATGTTTTGATCGGTTAAAGGGTCGCTCGCGAACGGCGGAAATTAGGGAGTTCTTAAACTCCTGACAAGCTTCTGTAATGTTCTTTGAATTCAGGATGGCGGAGACCACGCAAAGATTGCGGGCGCCTGCACTGACCACCTCCGGAAGGTTCTGGAGGGTGATGCCGCCAATGGCAAACCAGAGAATCTCAACCTGACTGGCAGCCCACCGGACGTAATCCAAGGTGACGGGTTGGGCGGTCGGTTTGGTTCCGGTGGCATACACCGGCCCGATGGCCACGTAGGCCGGTCCGGCCGCTATCGCCCGCCTCGCCTGATCCGGAGTATGGGTGCTCAACCCGATTTTCAGGGGTCGCATCCACACTGGGAGCTGGTCGATATGGGTGTGTCCGGAGTCAAAAAAATCCTCCTGGCCTAGATGACAGAATGGCGCGCCGATCTCGACCGCAATGGCGGGGTGATCGTTGATCACCAAGGGAACTTTGGCTTCGGAGGTGATCCGGAAGACGGCTGATGCCAAACGGCGAACTTCCTCCACGGATTTGTCTTTCGCCCGCAGCTGAATGAGATCGGAACCCCCGTCACAGAGCGCTCGAGCGATGTCGGCTGGGTCTCGGCCGTGCAGGTAGCCGGTGTCAATGAAGGTGTAGAGCAATGGGCCGCTTGCGGCGGATGGAACTGAATTTCCTTCAGCGCTCACGATGAGAGAGTTGGGATCGGAACGACTGGAGGCAGCGTCAGTGGATGCCTCACTCAGTTGGGAAATCAGGCCCGATCC
>JAYTTC010000813.1:0-3107 GCA_043745255.1 Verrucomicrobiales bacterium | reverse complement strand
CACTCCGAGATGCTCCCAATGCTCAGCGAGAACCAGGGATCCGCCATCGTTTCGAAATAGGTAGCCGCTCCCCGGCTCTGGATGGCGTCCCGGTCGCGCGGTAGTGCCCACGAAGAGGTCGAGATCACCATCGCCGTCGACATCCGCCATCGCCATTGGACCCACCGGACCGTCCAAAGCCCCGAGGGTAGTCAGGCTTGAGGTAGCGAGGTTGAAAAATGAAACGGCGGGATGCTCGCTCCCCGCGGATTTGTAGTTTGAAAATCCTGCAACGAGCACTGCATTCGTCGTTCCGGGCAGCCATCCGAGCACGGTCGTCTGGTCTAATGGCAGGCGCTCTGTCGCGGAACGCAGGCTCACTCGACGAAATGTGCCGCTGCCCTTGTTCAAGTAGACTGCCATCGCCCCCCCCTGTCCGCCGGGAATCACCAGGTCATCCAAACCATCCCCATTCAAATCAAACCAGGTAATTCCGGGCCCACTTCGAGTTAAGCGATAGGGGAGCAATGGCTGGAGTGCCAGGTCGTTGTAGGGGACCTCCACATGACGGTGTTTCAAACGTTCACTGACGTCCTCGAAGAAGGTCGTCTCCGATCGCGAGACGCTCGCTGGATTATTTTCTCCGCTGCCAAGCGGTTCCGCGATCTCGTAGAGGCGATTGGGAAGTGCTCCAAGCACTGACGTCTTTTTCCCCGAGCGCCAGGTCACTTGAACATCCACTTGATTGCTCTGGCCCGTGGCAAAGACTCGCATCGCTTGGTCGCCGGAGAGATAACGTCCGCCGCAAATCATCTCCTGCTGCTGGGACACGGGCCCACCTGTCACTTTAATTTGGGCGCCGACGCCGGCTCGGTTCAATCCGTTCCCTTTCAGGCGGACCGCGATCCGCGGCATCGCTCCATTATTGCGGTATATCTCAGCAGGCCGAAGCAAACTATTGACCACCACATCAAGGTCACCGTCGTTGTCCAAATCAGCCAAGGCCATACCCTGGGAGGTGCTGCGCGTATCAAATCCCCATGCGGTCCCCACTTCCTCGAAGGTCAGATCACCGCGATTGCGAAACGCCATTTTAGGAACGTTCAGAGGCGGGAAGTCCTCGGCAACCTGAACCATGTCCTCCAGCGTGAGTCGTCCTCGAGTTCGTTGCGCAGCCTGGACGGCGGCCGCAAAATCGGCGTGAGCCAGATTGCGCTGCTGCCCTGTGGACACGAGCAGATCTTCATACCCGTCGAGATCGACGTCCAGAAACACGCCACCCCAAGACCAATCTGAAGCGGCCAGACCGCTATAGAACGCGACCTCGGCAAAGGTCATGTCGCCTCGATTCAGCAACAGAGTGTTATGGTTGAACTGGAGCCGCTCCCCGATCACACCGTCCTCCCAAAAGGCTGGCGGCACGTGCGCGAACTGCGTCATGCGCAACTGTCGATCGCGACTGAGCATGTCAGAAACGAAGAGGTCGTAATGTCCATCTCGATTCACATCCGCCACGTCCATTCCCATGGAGGCTAGGGAGGTATGGCGAATCGCCAGCGAAGGGATGGCTCGGAACCGCCCGCCGCCTTGATTGATCCAGAGTCGATCCGGAGTGAACAGATCATTGCAGACGTAAAGGTCCGGCAAACCGTCACCGTTCAAATCATGAAAACGAACCGCCAGGCCCCAGTCCATGGGAGTCTCCTTCAAGACCTTGCCCTCCTCATCCAAAAACCGCCCGTCGGTGAAAGACAGTGGAGAAAAAGTCCCGTCGCCATTGTTCAAAAAGAAGCTATCGGCCTCGCCGTATTCCAGCACCTCTCCTCGGGGAGTGACTTTGAACCGGCCAGCCAGCTCGGGCGAAGAAACCGGCGTGCCGCTGATCGACACCACCTGCCGTTCTCCGTTAATTTCTTGAATATCGTACTTAGCGAAGGGCTCGTTGCGAATCGGTCGACGGGGAATGTTGGTGACATAAAGATCTAAATCACCATCCCCGTCGAAATCAGCCAGAGCCATGGAAGTACTGCCTGCATTCCTCCGCAATCCCGCTGCGTCTGTCCGCTCGGCGAATCGACCGTGGCCATCGTTCAGAAACAGACGCACTCCTGCCCCAATGGAGGTCACCAGCAAGTCGAGATCACCGTCGCCGTCGATGTCCGCGAGAACCGCACCCGTCGAGTCCTGCCCCGGGCAGGCCACTCCAGCTGCGGCGGTGATATCTTCGAATTTCCAACTCCCTTTGTTGCGATAAAGGCGATTTTCGGTGTCCAAGCCGCAAAAGTAGAGGTCGCATAAGCCATCCCCATCGATGTCCCCGGCAGCCACCCCGGAGCCATTCATGAGATTCTGGTTCAGCAAGCCGCGACGCAGATCGAGACGATTGGTAAAATCCAAGCCGGTCTCACCGACCGGTAGCAGGGTGAATCCCGGGTTGCCAGTCTGCTTCACAGTCAGAGGGCTGGATCGGTAAGTTAGGTCCGTTTCCGCGGCAGGGGCTGAAGGCTGAATCTCCAGACAGGCCAGTCCAAGTGCCAAGGCGAACAATAAACCCGGGCCTTTCGAAATTGTCGTCATTCCCATCGAGGTGATGCGAAGGATGTAATCAAGCCCGGGTCCGCATTGCACTTGGAAAAATCTTTGCGGACATGGCCTGGGTTTCGCGCATGGGGTGTTAGACCTGAGGATCGCGACCCCCCGCGAAGAAACACCCCAGAGAACAGGGCCTCAGAAAGTGACTTAAGTTTTGGTAATAAGGACCCGAAATGGCACTCGAAATGGGACGGGCCACCATTGCAGTGGATCTTAGCGGATCCTAGCGCTGAACACGCACGCTACTTCTTATCACGAGGACTGGGTCACTTTCTGAGGCCAGGCAGGAAGTGCCGTTGAGTCTGTCGGTTTATCTAGCCTCATTAAGAGGCCATCCTCATACCGGCTTGAATACTCCGAATCACAACTGTTTTTTGGCTTCGCTGAGGATGGAGGGCTTGATTCAGAGGGGTGAAAAGTGAAGGCGGCGGTTTGCTTTGCCGCGCGGCCCCATGCAGGATGAGGCATGAGCGACGTAACGCCGATTTTAGAATCGCTTCAGCGAGGCGATGCGGAAGCGGGCCAAAAGCTTCTCG
>JAYTTC010000812.1:0-11581 GCA_043745255.1 Verrucomicrobiales bacterium | reverse complement strand
GTTCTGTAGCGTGGGCCGTATCGGCCCATCCCCGTCCCACCTCTTCGAATATGCGAGACTCCATTCTCACCCACTTTAAATCACACCCCAGCCGCTGGCTCGTTCATCCTGGGTCTTGCTTTCGAGCTGAAAATTTCGTTGCCTCTCAGAAACACGAACCCAAGCAATGATCACGCCGACTGACAGGCTCCAATTTATGAAACCGTCCCATTGTCGAAGACTTCTCATGAGCACCTGGCTGCTTTTTCCGATGGTCGCTCTTTTGGCCGCGGAAACAAACAAAGTGAAATCAGCTTCACCCCCTCAGGAAGCACTCCAGCCGCCGGTGATTGATGCCGGTCTTGCGGGGGGTGCGCCGTCGGATGCCATCATCCTGTTTGATGGGCGCGATCTGTCCAAGTTCCGCGGCCAGAACAGTCCTGAACCAAGGTGGAGACTGCAGGATGGAGTGATGGAAAGTAGCGTGCCCGGAGGTATCTTCTCCAAGGAAGAATTTGGGGATTGTCAGCTCCATGTTGAATTTGCAACCCCCTCCATGGTGAAAGGTGACGGTCAGGCCCGCGGCAATAGCGGCGTTTATCTGATGGGGCGCTATGAAATCCAGGTTCTGGATAACTATAACAACAAGACCTACCCGAACGGCCAGTGCGGCGCGTTCTACGGGCATAGCGCCCCGCTCGTCAACGTGTGTCGCAAGCCCGGCGAGTGGCAGACTTACGACATTATCTTCCATACACCCAAGCGACTCCCGGATGGCACGGTGCAGGCCGGTTCGTTCACCGTGCTGCAAAACGGGGTGCTGATCCAGGATCACATTCCCGTTGGCGAGCAGAGCACAACGGCGGCACCCCTGAGTGGCTTCACAGAGAAAGGACCTCTGTATCTTCAAGACCATGGCAACCCGGTGCATTTTCGCAACGTGTGGATTCGGAAGCTGAAGGTTTAGCCGGATTTTTAGCAGCTCTGGGCATCTCAGAACCGGCTACCGTCGCAAAGTTCAGTGTTTGCGGGGATGAGATTGTCTGCGACAGGCTGTTTCGAGTCAGACAGCGGGAAGGCTGAGAGTGAAGGTGCATCCCTTGGAGGAGTTACTGCTCAGATCGAGCGTTGCTCCGAGATGGATGGCCAGCTGCTTGCAGATGGCCAGTCCGATACCGCTCCCCCCTTCGCGAGTGGAGGGTTGCGGTTGGAATACGCTTGCCGCCAGAGGCGTCGCAATCCCCGGTCCCTCATCCCTGACTTCAAATAACCAATGCGCCCCCGATCGGCCGAAGGTCAAGCTGACTGTGCCACCCTTGGGTGTGGCATGAATGGCGTTCTGACCGAGGTTGGCCAGAATCAGCGAAACGAGATTCACAACCCGGTTCGGAAGCTCTCCTGGGGACTGTACGGAGGAAATCACGCGAATCGATTTCGCCTTGGCGGCCTCCCGTAGCCGATGTGCCACCCATTCCGCCAGTTCGGAAATCTGCAACTGATAATGGACGGAAGTCTGCTCCTCGCGCAGTAGGGTGATGATCTCTTGCACTGTAGTCTGCATCCGATGCGTGGCTGCCAGGGCTTCCAGCCATTGCTCGGGTGGCGGGTTAGGACTCCCCGAGGGTGCGGACTCAGAGACAAAGTGATGCAATCCGGACAATGGGTTCTTGAGCTCGTGAATCAGATGTGAGGTGACAGCGCCGACTGCGGAGGTTTTTGCGGCTTGCACGAGATCGCGATTGGCTTGCACGAGATCGGCGGTCCGCGATTCCAGCAACCGGTGAGAACGGCGGAGACCCTGGAAGGCCAGGCTGATGACAAGAGTGACGATCGATCCGCTGACGGCGAATGCCAGCAACGCTTGACGGTTCAGATGCTCTTCCAGTCGACCGAACTCCGCGAGAATCGCCTGACCTTCGATCAGGAACTGAGCCACGCCCACCAGGGGTGAGTGGTTGCGATCGTGCAATGGGAGGTTTACCTCGAGGACGGCGGTATGCTCCGTTTTTGCGCGGATGGCCGGATCGACGATCCAGATAATATCGCTGAGGGGAAGGTCTGGGTGAAACCTGCTTTTGGGTTGGAGAGCGCGGAGGATGGGAAGATCTTCCGGATCAAGCGAGCCGTCCCGGGCATTGACGGGAAACGCTTGCACGAATTCACCCTCACGATCGAATAGTCTGGCCGCCAGAACTCCTCGAAGCCGTGAAGTGCGGAGGAGGAGAGTGAGCTGCGTGGCGGGATCTTCAATCGAACCCGCAGCGGCTTCCTCTTCCTCTGAGTCGTATTGGGGCAAGCTGGCAACCGCGTCCAGCACCACGCCATCGCGGGTCACGATCTGCTCTCGAACGCGATCTCGAAGCTGCTGGCGCGTGATCAAAATCGTGGTCGCCAGAATGCCCAGCGTGAGAACGATCGCGAAATAGGGTAACCATCGGGCAGTGAGACGAGGAGAGGGTCTGAGGAGCGCGCTCGAGGCTATAGACGATGCAGGGCTCATTTCAGAATTCGAATCGAATACCTGTTTCGACGGTGCTGGCCGTGAATGCTTCAAAGGCATCCGTCGCTTGGGATCGCTCGTAGGAGAAATCTCCATACAGTTTCCATCTCAAGCCCAACCTGCGCTCGATGCGGGCCAAACCGCTCCACTCATTAAAGCGTCGACTCTCCCCCTGGCTTCCAACCTGTTGTTGCGGATAGCGAGAAAAAGAAACGCCTCCTTCGAATGTGAACTCCCATCGGCTGAGTCGATACTGGAGCTGTTCGGCGACCCATACTCGCCAGGAGTCATAGTAGCCGGGGCCGTTGTCGTAAGAAAGGCGACCTCCGATGCGAGTCGAGGTGTGTATGCGCTTGGCCGCGTCCCAGTAGTGATGATCGGCCCACTGAAAATCATGGCGTTGGTATTGAAGGTTGCTGCCCGGGAGGGGGACGCCGCTGAGGGTCGCTTGCCGAGAATCGTCCTGGAGTCTGGCACGCCCCGTGTATTCGAGTCTCCAATCAGACTTCATTCCATAATTGTGGCCCCAGGAGAGCTGGCCTCCGAAGTCGGAATAGCTGTCGTAAGGAGAATGGAGCCAGGTTCGGGAGATCACCGGGCTCAATTGAATCCAATCGCGTTCGTTGAATCTCCATCTCATTCCGGGGGTCCCTCCGAGCACCGCGCCTTGCACTCGTCTCCGCGCCCTTGGGCTGTCGTTGAACGACGTGTCCAGCACTTGGTCGAGATAGGACGCATCCAGTTCAAGAACCCCCTGCCAATGTTCACCGAGGTCGTGCAGGTAGCGGGCGTGTGCCAGGCCCACGTCATCGTGAGTGATGCTTTCGCTCGCCCAGTAGCGTCGGTCGGCTCCAGTGATCGAGAGCAAGAACTCCCGGCCATCCTCGATCGGACGTCGCCAGAGAATGAAATCGAGTCGCGTAGCGGCGAACCCGCTGGCCTCTGCCTCGTTTCTGGCAAGCAGGATATTGTTTTTGTATCCCACGCCGACAGAGACCTCGTAGAAGGAATTCCAGATCGGGAGGAGTGGGCTGAGGTCGAGACCCGTCAGGGATTGGGAAAGGCTGGGGGAGCTTTCATTGGCGGCCTGAACCCTCAGTTCCGGAGCGGAGAGTGTAAGAAAAAGAAGTGCGAGATAGCGCGAGAGTGTTGAGGTGAGCCCGAGAAGCATGTAACACCACGCTGCCATCTCGACGGCGCGAGCGCGGGATCTTCCATTGTTCCGTGATCGTGCCATCCAACCGGCGAAGTTCTACTTCAAGTTCCGGTGGTCGCGTCGCGAGTCGACGGCTGAAGTTTTTTTGCTCTCCAGGATTCCGAACCCTCTCAGGTCCGGCGGCACGCGGTCGCTGACTTCACGCCGAAATGCAAGCGAACGCTCCAGCCAGTCTCGACGCAATATTTGAAGCTGCTCGCGCACGAGCTTGCGTTGCTCCTCCCCGCTCCCCTTGAGCTGTTGTGCTAGCTCTTTCTGCTTTTTCAGGTAGGCATCCCGAGCCGACTGAAACTGCTGGAGCTGCGCCTTGATCTCCGTCGATATTGCGATCTGGTCCCCCTTCACTAATGTGCCTTCGGTGCTGGGGTTTGATGGCAACGTCTGCGAGGTGCTCTCGGGCAGCGTAATGATACGGCCGGAGGGAGGCGGGCTGGCAGCGGAGGTAAGGGTCGGTTGCTCCTCCGCCACTGCCGTCATCCCGCAGAGTCCTAGTACGAGGACGAAGTGCCGCACGTTGGGATACCGAAAATGATTGGACGAATGCGAGCGCACAGACTTAAACGGTCATGAAACCTAACACCAGGTCAGGCAGTTGTCATGCCATGTCTTGGCCAGACTTCTCATCGCCAGGGGGCTTAGCTTTGCTAAGGAAAGAGGCTTTTTCAGCAGATCCGCCAGCATTCGGTCTGGGTGAAAGTTCCCAAAGCCAGGCAGCGTTATTGGCTTCGATTGGGAAGCCATTCCCAGCGACATGAGTGACGGCAATGTACCGACGCAGATCCGCGAGTGCAGGTAGGCTGTGCTCCGCAACGTTTCTGCTGATGCGTCCCACCCTCGCGATCGCGAGGCCTTCACTCGTTCTCGGGTTTATCCTTCTGCCCCGACAGCCGGTATCGAACGTAGTCTCGGGAGACTCCAAGCAATCTCGCGGCACGGGAGACGTTCTGTCCGGTTTGGTTGAGCGCGTGCTGGATCAGTCGATTGATCGCCGTCTCCAAAGAAAATCCATCGGCTGGAAAGCTGA
The DNA here is from genome assembly GCA_043745255.1 of Verrucomicrobiales bacterium. Lineage (GTDB taxonomy): Bacteria > Verrucomicrobiota > Verrucomicrobiia > Limisphaerales > UBA11320 > UBA11320. Next base: position 6,862 of record JAYTTC010000812.1, on the reverse strand, counting down.
ACCGTGTGTTAAACCATTCAGAGGGGTCTGCGGCAGTCGGGAGGGGGATCGAAGTGCTGCGGTTCAGGTGATCGAAGCTTAGCTCCGCGCCTTCTTCGAAAACTACCGCTCGCTCCAGCTCATGGCCCAGCTCGCGAACATTCCCAGGCCAGGGATGTGCCAGCAGGCGTTCCTGTCCCACTCGGCTCACCGCCCGAAGAGGCACACGATGTCGACGCGCGATACCACGAAGCAGCATCTCCGCGAGTGGAAGGAGGTCTTCCCGTCGCTCCCGCAGCGGTAATAGCGAGAGACGGTAGAGGTCGAGGCGATGAAAAAGGTCCTGTCGAAAGTGACCGGATGCCACCAATGCCGCCAAGTCGGCGGGAGCGGCTGCGACGATCCGGACATCGATCGGGATCTCGCGGTTTCCGCCCAGTCGACGAATTCGCTGATCTTCCAAGGCTTTGAGCACTTTTGCCTGAAGTAGCGGGGACAGGCTCGGCAGCTCGTCGAGGAAGAGTGTGCCTCCGTTCGCGGCCTCGAACAGACCCATACGCATGGTTCGCGCATCGGTAAACGCGCCACGTTCGTGACCGAAGAGCTCCGATTCAGCAAGAGTGTCGGGTAGTGCGGAGCAGTTCACTTCTACCAGCGGCGCGCTGGCGCGGGGACCATGGTGGTGTAGCCAGCGGGCTACCGTGGTTTTGCCCGTGCCGGTCTCCCCTTGAATGAGGACGGGAGGCAGATGGGTTTGGATCCGCTCGTCGGCGGCTACGATCCGTTCCAATTGCCTCTGAACTGAGGCGAGGGTCTGTCCAAAGAAAAAATGATTGCTGGCCTGTTCGCCGTCCGAGCGTCGGTGCTCGTCGAGACGAGCATGCTGCCGATTCTGACGGGCACGCGCGAGCACCAGAGCCACTTGCGCCGGCTCGAAGGGTTTCACGAGATAGTCGAGAGCCCCCAGACGCATTGTTTCCACCGCGCTGCTGACGTCCCCGTGTGCCGTCATGATGATTACGCCGGCATTTTTTGGGATCGTGCCATCCTTGAGCCACTCCGTGCCCTGGCCATCGGGAAGATGCACGTCAAGGAGGATGAAATCGAAATCGACGCCTTTTACCGCGTGTCGCGCTGCCTCGAGGGACCCAACCACTGTGGAGTCACCCCCGAGTCGTTCGACTTCGGCGGCCAACTGACGTCGCAGTAAGGGCTCATCTTCGACGATGAGCACGGAGAGACCCTGAAGATCGGGAGCCTGCATGTTGGAGAAACCGTATCAGCTTTCCTCAGGAGGGCAAATATCTCCAATTTTCTACGGATCGGAAACGGGCAGGGCCGGGCTTAGCGGCGAAAAAGCGCAAAGATCACATAAAAGAGGGAACCGCTGAACTCTCCCCGTCCCATCTCTTCGAATCTGCGAGACTCCATTCTCACCGACTTTTAATCACACCCTTCTTCTGCCCTCTTATCGGTGTGTGCTTCCAACGGCGACCGCTCTTCCGCATAGTTCCCATTCCTGTGGCGAATTTCATACGACACTTTGCGGAAGCTTTTCCTAGGCACCTGGCGATGCCTATGGTTTTCGGCCTGCTACTTGGGTCCAGCGCCTGCTCCCCTCGCAAGCTGGCCGACCCAATCGATGCCCGGCTTCCAGAATTTCCAGCCAACGCCGCCTCTTTGTCTCCCGTGCTGAGCCACGTTTCTAAGGTGGTCGTGGTCAGTGAGCTTTCTCCTGCCATTTTGGTTCGCAGCGGTTCCAAGACCCTTTCGTTCTTCGTTCCCGACGCGGCCTCCAAGTCAGTCGCGCCCCGCTTTGTCGCGTTCGGTGCAAACGGCCCGAAAATTGTGACCAACGGGATGCCTGCGAATGTTTCAAAGATGCAGGAACGATGGATTCTGGCCTGGTTCTCCGGAGCTCCGGGGTGGGAGAAAACGGACTGTCCGGTGGGAATCTTTCTCCAATACCCGCTCTCCGGACTCACGCTGAACTCCGACGGACTCCGACTGGAATTCGCCCAGCGGGCCGGAGACATCGCCGTGATGCCGCTCTACGGGATGCGGTTGCTTCCGACCTCGCTTGCAGAATTCGCAGTACAGGGCATTCCGCGTGACGAAGCGAAGAGACTGCCTCGAGTTTGGGAGTGGTCCCAGGCGGTGACCCGGAGTCCGCTCACTCGGCTCCGCTACTGGTCGAGCGCTCTCACGCGATATCCGCTCGAGGCCTGGGGATGCTATGAAAAGGATATTCCCAACGTTGGAGAAGGAAGGTTTTCGGCCTGCTTCAGCTGGCATTTCATCACCAACAGTTGGGAGATTCCGCCGCTCCGCGTGGCGCCGATGAGTGCAGAGTTGAGCGAGGCCACTCTGCGCCATTCGGAGCAGCATACCTTCAGTTTCACTCCATTTGATATGGAGTGGCCGAGTCTTCGCGGGGGGCTTCGGACTGTGCCCGAGTCAGATCACTATTCAGTCGTATTTCGCTCGGCGAAATCCAGCCAGGACGCTTCGAGTTCCCAGTGGTGGTGGAAAGGGCTTGGGCGGGAGGTCGACAACCGCGGCCAGGAGCATGTCAGCGATCGATCTTGGGTGCCTTGGCATTTCCGCTCCACGCTGGCGGCGGAGGAAGCGCGTATGCCGCTGCGCTTGCGAGAGGGTTCGTCTGTGATGGAATTGGTGAGCACGAATAGCGCAGGGAGATTCGCGCGATCCCTCGGCGCCATCCTGGCGGGCGAGACCGAGGATCAAGCTCCGAAAGTGGAGAGATTGAATTCAGACACGGTCGTGTGGCGGTGGGAGCAACCCTAGCAGGCCGTCAGACTTAGCACGTCGCACCGCTGGGTGCGCGTTCCTTGGGTATCGATGGGGTCCAGGGTTTTCTGGGTGCCGGCCTGCTAGGATTCAAAATCCGGCTGCCGGATTTTGAGCAAACTCTATCGGCCTCTTCAGAACCGGTCGGCTCTGCCTGTTCGCAATCCCTCCACCCTCTCCTTCAGCCAATTCTGTAGCGTGCGCCCTATCGGCGCATCTCCGCCCCGATCGTCCGATACGGACGACACTACAGAAGCCGGACTGCAGTGTGGGCTGTATCGGCCCATCCCCGCTCCCCCTTCAAGGATACCATCAGCGGGTCGCTAACGCGCGGCAATGGGGCGGGGGGATTTCCCGATCAACGGCGGATTGGAATCCAGCTCGCCCACACGTTTCCCGTCCGAGCTACTCCACACGATCACTCTCCCGGCAAAAGTTCCTGCGATCACGCGCTGGCCGTCATGGCTAAAGGTGACGCTCAGGGGTAACTCATTCTCCAGCTCCAGGGTCTTTTTCTTGCCGCCGCCTCCATCCCAGATTCGAACCTTGCCGTTCCGACCGCAGCTCGCCAGCTGACCGTCGTGTGAATACGCCAGACCCGTCGCGCCACCTTCGTGCGCCGCCCAGCTCTTCACCTGCTTGCCGCCCTCCATCTCCCAGGTCTTGATGGTCCCGTCGTCGCTGCAGGAGGCGAGCACTTTGGAGTCGCCTCGCCACGTGAGAGCGCGCACGCAGGAGGGATGTCCAGGAATTGCAAATATTTCCTGTCCGTTTTCGGGATCCCAGATGTGGATGGCTCCGTTCCGGTCGGCGCTGGCGAGGAGCTGTCCGTTGGGACTGAACGCAACCGCGGTCACCCAGTCGGTGTGTTTCTTGATTTTATGCTCCAGCTCTCCGCTGGCCGTTGAGTAAATCTTCAAGAGCCGACTGGGTCCGCCTAGCGCCACTCGTGATTGGTCCGGACTGATGTCCGCAGCGAGGGCGACGTCGTACTCGTCCCCTAGGACGGTCATCGGTTTTCCCGTCGCCACATCCCAGAGCGCCACCCGTCCCGACTTCCCTCCCTGTCCGCCAGCCGCGAGCACTAGCTTGCCGCTTCGCGAGAAGCGGGTGAAATGAGGCTGTCCGTTGGTGTAGGGGAGAATTCCGAGCAGCGCCAGGGATTCCGAATGGTACAGGAGGAGCTGTTTTTGACCCGAGAGGCAGACCACCGGAGCCCAGGGACTGGACGCCACGCTGAGCACCGCACCTGAGCGCTCGCAGTGAACGACCGGAGTTTTTGAAAGCCCGGCAGGCAGGGTGGGGGGTCCCTCCGGTTTGCCCTCGTTTGAAATCTTGAGTGTTAGATCCACGCTCAGCTTGCTGGCGGCGATCGCCTTACTTCCCAAGGTTTCCAGCAGACCGTCGGTGATCCACCGCTTGACCACCTCGATTTCCTTCTCTGCCAGGGGTGGTTTATTCGGAGGCATGGTTGGATCCTCTTGATGGGTGAGCACTCGATACAGCCTGCTCGCATCGGGATTGCCGACCTGCACGATGGCTCCCGATCCGCTCCCCTTCATCAGTCCAGCGTAACTGGTCAGATCGAGGTCGGCCTTCTTTTTGTCCGGGTTATGACACTTCGAGCAGTGATTCTCGACCAGTGGAAGAATCTGATCCTGATAGGTGACCTTCGATTGCGCCAAGGCAGTCGCAGGCAGGAACGTTAGCCAGTATGCCAGCTTGAAGTAATGCGTTGAGGCGCGGGCGACGGAAATCGAGGATCGAGGATCACGCATTCGAATCAATGGTTGAAGACAAACTCCTTTGAGTTGATCAGCGCCCAGAACATGTCGTTTAGGACTTGTGCCGGGTCTCGATCCCCCTTGAGGAAGACCCTGAGCTTGTTTCGCTCCTCCTCCGTTGGGAGTCGCGCGAGGCATCGCAGGTACAGGTCATCGATCACCGCGTCGGGTTTCCGTCCCTCTTTCACCAAACGCTTGACCAGGCCGCCTTGCTCTATCTTTTCGTGCGTGGTGTTTCCGTTCAGCAGATGGAGCGCCTGCGACAGATTCGGTTCGGTGCGGACCTCGCAGGAACAAACCGTATTGCGGGTGGCTCGTCCGAAGGTGCGGAGAAAATAGTTATTTACGTTGCCGTCTGGGATTTCGACGGCGTGCGATCCGCGAGGCAGTCCCGCGAACTTATCCTTGGTCTCGGTGACCTGGGTAATGACATCGAGCAGAACCTCGGCACGCAATCTCCGGATGGTGGCGTGCGCGAAGTTGCGATCGTCGAGGGCGTTGCTTTCGTTCGCGCGTGTGGAGAGCTGATACGTCCGCGAGGTGCAGATGTCCCGGACGAGCTTGCGGAAGTTGTAGTGGTATTCAGTGAACTTGGCGCCCAGGGCGTCAAGAAGTTCGGGGTTTGAGGCCGGGTTGCTGACGCGTACGTCGTCCACCGGATCGATGATTCCCTTGCCCAAGAAATGAGCCCACACAATGTTGGCTAGATTCCGGGCGAAGAAAGGGTTCTCAGGTGAGGCAATCCACTTTGCCAGAACCGCGCGTCGCGACTCTCCCTCCCCCAGAATGGGTTGCACGCCTCCGAGGAACTTCGGATTCATCACACGGCCTCCCACCGGGTGCTTGATCTCGCCGTCGGGGCGATCGAAGATAATCGACTCGCGGGGATCCTCTCCGGGCTTCCGGCCGATCCGAGCAAAGAAGCTGGAGAAGCTATAGTAGTCGTTCATCGTCCAGCGATCGAACGGATGGTTGTGGCACTGGGCGCACTGGATTCTCATGCCCATGAAAACCTGCGCGACGTTCTCGGTCATCTTGAGCATGTCGGTCTCGACCTTGTAAAAATTCGCGGCGGGATTGTTGAACGTGCCGCCGGTCGCGGTGATCAGGTCCTGCACGAGCACGTTGATGGGCACGTTTTTCGCGAACTGATCTTCGAGCCACTGGTAGTAGCCGAGCGCGGACTTGTATTGGAACGTGTTGTTGTCGGTGCGGATTTGCAGCAGCTCGGCCCACTTCATCACCCACAATTTCGTGAACTCCGGGCGCTCGAGGAGTTCGTCAATTTTTTTGTCGCGCTTCTTCGCGTCGGCGCTCGCGAGAAACTTCTGCGTCTCCTCGGGCGTCGGCAGGATGCCCGCGATGTCGAGGCTCACGCGGCGCAGGAACGTGGCGTCGTCGCAGACCTCGGAGGGCTTGATGCGAATCTTCTTCAGCTTCGCGTGAACGAGCGTGTCCACGTAGTTGTGCTCGGCGACGTTCGGGAATTCGTACGTCGGGTCTTTCGGAATCGAGAGCACCTGCGAGCCGACGGTGTAGGAATCGAAGCGCGCCATGATGAAGGCCTCGCCGCGTTTGTCGGCGGTGACAAGGCCGGCCTTGGTGACCTTGGCGGCGCTCTCGTTGTTCGTGATGAACGTGCAGAGCCGCGTGATGTCACGGTCGCTGCCATCGGAATAACGGGCGCGCACGGTGAATTGCTGCGACGCGCCGGCGCCTTCGAGCACCGCTTGAATCGGGTAAATCTCCACGCCGACGACGGTCGCGACGTTGCCGGCATCCTTCGGCGCGCCAGCCTTCAACCACTGAATCACCGTTTGGTACAAATCGCCGTCCGGCTCGATGCACTTGCCGCCGGTGTGTTGCACGCGGCCGGAGGACTTTTCGAGGAAGAGGCTGTCGTCGGGCAGCGCGAGATTGATGCGGCGGCCGAGTTGTTCGCGCGTGATGCGCTCGTAATCGCCATCGGGATCGTAGCCGAAAACGGAGAGGCGGAAGCCGTCCTTGCCGCGCGCGGAGCCGTGGCAACTGCCGGTGTTGCAACCGCCCTTGCCGAGGACGGGCATGACGTCGAGTTGGAAACTGATCGGCGGTGTGAACGAGGATTTCTCCACTTTCACCGGCACGGTGAGCTTGCGTCCCTCGAAGGTGATTTGCAGTTCGGTCTTGCCGTCGGCGACGGGGAAGAGCGTGGCCTTCTCGATTTTCGCAAACGCCGGGTTGGCGAGCGTGAGCGTGCTCAGGGCCGTCACGTCGCGCGTGGTGCTGTCGGAGTACGCGGCCTGCAC
>JAYTTC010000811.1:0-3110 GCA_043745255.1 Verrucomicrobiales bacterium | reverse complement strand
CCAGAGAGCCCCATCGGCGAGATGTCGGATCCCCAACTCAAGATCTACCCGTGCGGTGTCGCTAGGATGCCGGTCGCAGAGGCTCTCTTGGCAGACTGCGAGGCCCAGGCACAAGGGGGTGTTCCACTGCTCCTCGAACGAAAAGGCTGCTGCAAACACCGGAGGCCTGCTTGAATTGCTCGGGACTTTCAACGCTCGCAGCAACGAGGAAAAGCCGACCTGTGGAAGCTCTGAGGCCTCCTGAACCTCGAGTGCTACAGCTCGAAGATACTCCGAGCCGCGGAACCCCGCTCCTTCCCCACTTCGAACCAGCAGCGCATTGCGAGTTCCGACCCGGTTCTGCTGGGAGTGTCTGCTTCCCAAGTCTACTCCGATCACCAGGCTTTCCTGTCGCGTCAACCGATGCAGCAATTGTTGAAACAGACCCAGCAGAACGATTCTTAGGTCCAATCCTAGTCGCTCGATCACTTCCAGCAGAGGTTGCAGTTGAGATTGATCCAATCGCATGAGGTATCGTGCTCCGCGATAAGCAAACTCGGGCGATCTAGGATGATCGAAGGGAAGCTCCAGGACGGGAAACCCGTCTGAAAATCGCGCTGACCACTTCGCCAAGTCTCGATCCGAAACCTCCCCTGCACGGGCCGAGGGTTTCTCCGCCCTCTGCGCATCGTCGGCTGGAATGAGGCCGACTTTGGCAAAGCACTCGCTCCATTCTTGGAGAAACGCAAAGAGTCCGGACCGATCACAGACCAGATGGTGCGAGGTGAGTATCAGCAGGAGCTCTTCCTCCTGACGCCGGACCAGGCGGGCCTGGATCAATGGAACGAAGGGGACCGGATTCGTGCGATGGCCGGGAGGTTTAGGAAAAGAGAGACTCCCCAGGGACGAATCGATTCCCTCAGAATTCTGCGTCTCGAGGAAGAGCATCGGTTCCAACTGGGCGAGTGGTAGTTCGACGCATTCGCCATCCTGAGTAAGGCAAATCCGAAGCGCCGGATGTTTGTCCACCGTTTGTAGGAAGGATACGCGAAGTCGTTCTCGAGAAAGCGGACCTTGCAAGCGAAGCGTGATCGATTCCCAAAAGGCGGCGCCCGCTTGCGGCGCGAGCTCAAGCAAAGCAAGCAGATCCGATCCAGCCGTACCCAGCCAGGGGGCGCTGGATTCGAAGGTCGGATTCGAAAGCGGGCTCGAATGCGATGGTTTCTCGGGTCGGGTCACGTCAGGGGACTCCGTTCCAACATGATGGCGCTCGATGGCGCTGTCCGCTCTCGCTCAATACGCACACCAAATCAAAGCGCGTTGCCCCGGGCTCCGTCGAACAAAATCCTACCCTGGAACCAATTGATGCCACCCGAACGGGCACTCTGCAGTAGGATGTTCCAAGTTCGACGGTCTGCGAATGGCGCTCTCAAATCCTCACGATGTCTCCCTGTGAGGGCAGCAACGGCTTCAGTCCATGTCGCCTATGGATCAGTTCCGCCAAGGGCTCACGCCCACGAGCTTCACCATGGGTCAAAACGACCTGAGGTTTCGAAGGTGCGAGGGAACGGAACCACTTCAAGAGCTCGCTCTGTCCGGCGTGGGCGCTGAATCCATTTAATGTGTGAATCTGCGCGTTTACCGCGACCGTCTCGCCGAAGATTTTTACCTCCTCCGCCCCGTCCACCAGTTGACGGCCCAGCGTGCCCTGACCTTGGAACCCAACGATCACCACCAGGGTTTCAGGTCGCCATAGACCATGACGGAAATGATGCAAAATGCGGCCCGCGTTGCACATGCCCGAACCCGCCATGATGAGACAGGGTCCGGCAGCCTCATTGAGAGCCATGGATTCCTGCGGACTCGGAGTTGGCTTCACGTGGGCGTGACGTCGGGCAATATCGCAGGCCCGCTGCATGTCGAGGGTTTCCGCGTCGAACAAATCCGGATGGTTCTGGTAGATCTTCGTCGCCTCGATGGCCATCGGGCTATCGAGATAGACTGGAAATGGCTTCACTGTGCCCGCACAGAAGAGCTCATCGAGATGGTAGAGAATCTGTTGCGTGCGACCCACGGCGAAGGCTGGCACCAGCACGCGCGACTTTTGCTGCACCGCCTGCTCCATGATGGCCCGAAACTCGGCCAGAGTTTCCTTGAGTGGTTTATGATCTCGGTCGCCATAGGTGGATTCGAGGAAGACGACGTCCGCGCGTTTGAGCGGCTCCGCATCCTGCACGATCGCCATTCCGGAAGGTCCGAGGTCACCCGAGAATACCAGCACCTTGGTCTTGCCCTTCTCCTGGACCGTCAACTCGATGCTCGCTGAACCGAGCATATGTCCGGCACCCACGTAGCGGGCCTTGATGCCCTCTGCGGCGTCGAACGGATGATTGCACTCCACCACGCGAAACAGCTCCAGCGTGCGGACGGCTTCATCGGGTGTATACAGCGCCTGGAGCAGTGGCTTGCCGGAGCGTTCACGTTTTCGGTTTGTGCGTTCGACGTCGTAGCCCTGCACCTTGGCTGAATCCCGCAGGATCAGCCCCGCCAAGTCCACCGTGGCCTTGGTGGCGAAGACGGGGCCTTCGTAGCCGCCCTTGAGCAACAGCGGAAGCCGGCCCGTGTGATCCAAATGCGCATGGGTCACGAGGACCGCATCGAGGCGTTTTACGTCGAGTCCGGAAGGGAGAACGTTCTTAGATTCCATCCGTGCGCCTCCCTGGAACATGCCAAAGTCCACGAGCAGGCGCGCGCGGTCGGTTTCGACGAGGTAGGCCGAGCCGGTAACATCACCGGCTGCACCGTGGATCGTGATCTTCATGTTGGTAAAGTGAAGGGGCGGTGCATGGATTCTGTAGAGGTTCTCCACTCCTGCCAAGCCACCTCTTTCAGCATCCGCCGAAGCGGGTGCGATTAAAAGTGGGTAAGAATGGAGTCTCGCCTATTCGAAGAGGTGGGGCGGGGATGGGCCGATACGGCCCACGCTACAGAACTGCAGCCCGGCTTCTGTAGTGTCGTCCGTATCGGACGATCGGGGTGGGGGATGGGCCGATACGGCCCACGCTACAGAACTGCGGCCCGGCTTCTGTAGTGTCGTCCGTATCGGACGATCGGGACGAGGGATGGGCCGA
>JAYTTC010000810.1:0-3123 GCA_043745255.1 Verrucomicrobiales bacterium | reverse complement strand
CGACCTTCACTCGATTGCCTCCCTCCGTATCGCTGGTCCAGATCTGATATCCCTGTGGGCTCGCGAGATGAAACGACACCCGACTCCCGTCTGGACTGGCGGCAAGACCATAGGGAAGTCCCTCGCCCGCTCGGGTGAACTCGCGGGCATCGGTTCCGTCGAGATTCATGCTGAAGATCTGGCCCACCTTATTTCTCACGACTTGCACCAGTATGCGCCGATCCGTCACTACCAGAGCCGGAGTATAAAACACCGCCATTCGCTCGCGATTGGCGATCTCGGTCAACGATCCAGAATCCAGATCATGGAGCCAGAGATGGGTGGGGGTTTGCGTGTAGTATTCCTCGAAGGAACGACCGGGGCCGTCGCGTCGAGCTTCCATGCTCAGGAAAATCACCCGCCGACCATCCGACAAAAATCCGCCCGGCTGCCACGTCACTTGGTTTGGGACCTTGAAATCAAAATAGCGAAGTTCGGTGCCATCCGCGTTCATCACTCCGGTGCGCCCCTGTGAAGTGAAGAAGAATCGGCTTTGCGTGATGAGGGAAGATCCGGACGGCCTCATTCCGTGCTGACAAGCCACAGCGAAGGAGGCAGCACCAAGTCCAACACTCGAAAGAAAGCGTCGACGCGCGATCTGGGAAGGCATGAGCGAAACGTTAGTACGCCCCGCATCCCAAAACAACTCTCGAAACTTGACAGAATGGAAAGGTGGGGCAGAGCAATTTGGCACTTCGCTGGCTGCAGTTCTGTAGTGTGGGCCGTATCGGCCCATCCCCGCCGGAATCGTACGATACGGACGACACTACCCCGCGTAACCGAGCAGCATCTTGGCACTACAGGTCCTATGTTGAATGTCGTGAATGCTATACCGTCCTTCGATCCCCGCGCAGCGAATAGAACGACTAAGAGCGGTTGGAGTCTGATCTCCCCGGTCCTCAGTTTTTCACTCATCGACGCGATGCCGATCACTCCAGATCGGTGACGGCACCCAGATGCGCTGAGCTCACGGTCCGGGCATATTTGGCGAGCACTCCGGTGCGATAGCGGGGCTGCGGACGACGCCAGCCAGCCATACGACGCTTCAGCTCCTTGGCCGCAACGTCCAAATTCACCTGGCATTTTTCCGCATCGATCGTGATCGGATCCCCATTCTTCACCACTGCGATCAAGCCGCCTTCGTAAGCCTCAGGGCTAATGTGGCCCACCACAAATCCATGACTGCCTCCGGAAAAACGCCCGTCGGTGATCAACGCCACATCCTTGCCCAGGCCCTTGCCCATAATGGCCGAGGTGGGCGAAAGCATCTCTCGCATACCGGGTCCGCCCTTCGGCCCCTCATAACGAATCACCACCACATGTCCTTTCTTGACGGTGCCGTTGAGGATCGCAGCAAGTGCCTTCTCTTCGCTTTCGAAAACGATGGCCTTGCCCTGAAATTTTAGACCTTCCTTGCCGCTGATCTTCGCCACCGCGCCGGTCCGAGCAAGGTTGCCGTAGAGGACCACCAGATGGCTTGTGGGCTTCACCGGATTGCTGAAGGGGCGGATGACGTCCTGTCCTGCGGGATACGGTTTCACCCCGCGCAGGTTCTCCGCGATCGTCTTGCCGGTCACGGTGAGGCAGTCCCCGTGAAGCAGCCCGCGATCGAGGAGCATCTTCATCAAGGGCGTCAGACCGCCGATCCGAACCAGCTCAGCCATGACGTACTTTCCGCTGGGCTTCAAATCCCCGAGCACCGGCACTCGTTTGCCGATACGCGTGAAATCATCGATGGTGAGTTTCACCCGAGAAGCGTGAGCCATGGCCAACAGGTGCAGCACGGCATTGGTGGATCCCCCGAGAGCGATCACCACGGTGATGGCGTTCTCGAAAGCCTTTTTGGTGATGATATCGCTGGGACGAATTCCGAGTCGGATGAGATTCAGCACCGCCGCGCCAGCGCGTTCACAATCGAGTTCCTTCTCCTTGGAAATCGCCGCCTGGGCCGAGCTATTGGGGAGGCTCATTCCAAGAGCCTCAACCGCCGAAGCCATGGTATTGGCGGTGTACATTCCGCCGCAGGAGCCGGGTCCTGGAATGGCCACGGATTCCAGATCCGCCAACTCGGCGTCCGTGATCTTGCCCGCGGAGTGCTTGCCTACCGCTTCAAAAACACTGACCACGTCCACAGGAGTGCCGTGGTAGTCGCCGGGCATAATGGTCCCGCCATAAACGAAGACCGAGGGACGATTCAACCGGGCCAGCGCGATCAAACAGCCGGGCATGTTCTTATCGCAGCCGCCGAGCGCCACCACTCCATCCATCCCTTCGCAACCGACCACGGTTTCGATCGAGTCGGCGATCACCTCACGCGACACCAGGGAGTACTTCATTCCCTCGGTGCCCATCGAGATGCCATCCGAAATGGTGATGGTATTGAACACCACCGCTTTTCCACCCGCGTCATTCACGCCCAAGGAAACACTCACCGCGAGCTGATCGATGTGCATGTTACAGGGAGTGACCATTGCCCAGGTGGAAGCCACGCCGATCTGTGGCTTGCGGAAATCCGCCTTCTGAAAACCCACCGCGTAGAGCATTGCACGGCTGGCGGCTCGCTCCGGACCGTCTACGACGATGGAGGAAAAGGCGCGATTAGCCTCAGCTTTGCCGCTGCGGCCACGACGGGACGATTGGGTGGAGGACGCTTTTTTCATTCGTTAATGGTGACGTCAGCATGAAGAGAGGCCGGGGGGGGTGCAATTAAAAGTGGGTGAGATCTGGATCCATGGCAAAGGCCTCAATGGGTAGCGGCGTCTTGTGATCGCCGCTCACTTCAGCGGCCGCGATGTTCCGACAGAAGTAGGTTCTCGGAACAGGTTCCCTCTGCCATCCGTGCCATTCGCGGTACAAACTCCGCTCCGGATCGGGAAACGGGCAGAACCGGGTTTAGCCGCGAAAAAGCGCAAAAGACGCAAAAAAGACGAGGCCACTGGACGACACTACAGAAGCCGGACTGCAGTTCTGTAGAGTGGGCCGTATCGGCCCATCCCCGTCCCGATCGTTCGATACGAACGACACTACAGAAGCCGGACTGCAGTTCTGATAGGGGTAGGGATGGCCCGATAGGGCCACCCCTCC